>JAYVWV010000061.1:0-2519 GCA_043785755.1 Candidatus Moraniibacteriota bacterium | reverse complement strand
CAGGCTCACATCACACCAGGGCTGGCGGTCGTTCTTGTCGGAGATGATGCTGCCTCTCATCTTTACGTGGGCCTCAAAGAAAAAGCGGCCAAAGAAATTGGTATTCACTTCGAGAAAAAAGTTTTCCCAGCCACCGTGCCTATCCACGACCTGTTCGCTTGTCTGGCGGACCTGAACGAACGATCGGACATCCACGGGATCATCGTCCAACTACCTTTGCCACCAGGGTTCCCTACAGATGAGATTATCGCTCACATTGCTCCTGAGAAAGACACGGATGGTTTCCACCAAGAAACACTCCGGCGCTTCCTCCTGGGTGATTTTTCCGCTTGCCCGGTTTTCCCCAGAGCCATTGTCGAGTTGCTCCGGGCAACGAAGCTGTCCTTTCATGGGGAACGAGGCGTGGTCGTCGTCAATTCTGAACTGCTCGGTAAGGTGATCGCTCAGGCATTGGCTCTCGAGGGATTAAAGAGCTCATATGTCTTGTCCTCAGCTTCCTCGGCGCAATTGGAGGAAAAAGTGCGAGGCGCCCGGGTCGTGGTCACAGCCTGTGGTCTGCCGGGACTGATCACGTCTGAAATGATCACTCCCGAAATGGTGATCATCGACGGTGGTATCGGTCACCACGAAGAAAAAGTCGTCGGGGATGTAGCAGAACAGGGTGTCAGAGACAAAGTGACCTTCCTCTCGCTCGTGCCCGGTGGAGTCGGCCCCGTGACGGTGGCCACTCTCCTCGCTCGTGTGACCGATGCAGCCCTACAGAAATAAACCTATGGAGACAGAGCGGATAGAATTTAAATTCGGTGCTCATATTGATCCACAAGAACTCGGAGAGTTGTTTGCAGGTACGACGTGGGCTGATGGCAGAACGCCCGAAAAGATCCAAACAATGATCCAAAACTCACCCATTCACGTCAGTGCCTGGAGTGGCAAAAAGATGGTTGGCTTCCTTCGGGCTATTACGGATGATGTCTATCGCGCCGTTCTTGATGATTTAGTGGTCCACGAAAGTTTCCGAAAACAGGGAATCGGAACCGAAATGATGAAGAAAATACTGGAACGCCTCGATCATCTTGAAGAAGTCTCTGTAGACTGTGCCTCAGATCTGATCCCATATTATGAATCACTTGGCTTTCTTCGAGATCAGTTCGCCTGTCTGCGGGTTTGGCGGAGAAAATAGAAAAAGCCCCTGCGGGGGCTTTTTTCTTTGTGCTCTTTTGCTTCTGTTTGCGCGAACTTTTTTCGAGGGAAAGAAAAGCTAGTCTCAGGCACCCCCGCTCGCTTCGCTCGTCGCCCCACGGCATCTCCGGCTCTCGATTTTTTTCCGCCCGCCATACTTGAAATCTAGAAAGCGTTTCGCTTGCCTTGTGAAATTGCTTTTAATAATCTCGGGGGCATAACTCGAGGGTACGAGCCGTGTTCAATATCTCCGGTCCGGAGACTTGGTCTTTCAGCTCATAATTTGCCAAATGACTGAAGTAATACATACCCATACGGTTTGAAAAATTGACCCGTGATGACACGCTGACAAAAATTGGTTGTTTTTCATCCCGATATGTTGTGCTGCTTGCTGCATTTTCATCAAAATATTTCGAACGACACAGCACGCCATCCATGCGTTTTGTGTATTGGCCCAACAACCACGCTTCTGTCACATACTGACCTGATTTTAGTTTCTCTATCCCGGCGGGGGAAGCTAATCCGTCTTTCGTGGTCTCTGTATACCCAATCTCAAGAAGAGAGAAATGCTCGCCGCTCCTTTTTGTAAGTTCGGGTGTTGGTAGGCTAAAGTAACGCATGTCCTCACCCAAGTCGATGAGTCTACTGATGTCTTCGGGAATACGAGTTGAGTAAATAAATTTTAAACCCAGCACGTCTCCTTGCTCGTTTTTTATAACCTCTTCGGAGATAGGCGTTATAACTACTTTCTCTAATACACTGTCGGCAATTATTTTTTCCGAATGCGGTTTCAGGAGAAAAATATAAACAGCAGGGAGAACCATGAATATGGCTGGGAACAGATAGGCAACATAAGAATATTTCCAGCGGGAACGAAATTTTTTATCGACGTAGAGTGGTACGAGAAAAATTGCGAGACACAAGAGAATGATGGGAACGACAAGTAATTCCCCGCCATGTACCAGTCCATACCCAAAAAAAGTCAAAGTAAAAAAAGTAACGCAAAGTGCAAAAATTACATAAATTACTGTAAACATGTTTTGATTATATCATAGTAGCTTCCAAACCCTTTCAATTTTGAGGTGTGCCGATGCATAGTCGAAAAACACAACGAGAAAGTTGGAACGGCTCAAATGGGAAGAAATGAGCCAGTTGGGCACTCAAAGCGCACACGCCCACTGCCGCAGCAGTCAGCGCGAGCAACGCGAGCGGGCTGTGCGGAGGCGGTGGGTGTGGGAGCGAGGAGTGCAAGACGGACACCACACGCAAGGAGGAAGCACCCCCGTCTGTCGCATTCATCAGAAAACGAGCAAGCCCCAACTACCACAACACTCCCAAGC
>JAYVWV010000060.1:0-26783 GCA_043785755.1 Candidatus Moraniibacteriota bacterium | reverse complement strand
CGCTCAGTCCCAACGCCCACTGGAAAGGAATCAGGATAAAAAAAACACACAGGAGAAAACGCATAGCTAGAAGTGAAAGGAAAGAAGATGGAAAAAATGTAGAAGAGAGCCCTCAACTGATGGGCGATGCTTGGCAAAGTAGTACCGTTGTGAGCGATAATAGTATTGTTTCTGACTTTTGTGGGAATGGAAACTCCGCCCACCACGATGGAGAATAACAAAACGAGCGTCGATAACCAGTGGGATGCCAACCTTGTGCGCGCGTCGACAAAAATCAACATCCTCGAAGTAGAGGAAAAAACGTTCATCAAAACCAGCCACCCTCTGAAAAGCTTCACGAGAGACGAAGAGGGCGCCGCCGCTGGTCCATTCTGGCTTCTCTACAGAAATCCCAGTCATATCCCCAAGAAAAGGCAGACATTTTCGCATAATAAGCCTCCCAAGACTCGGCGTAACGCCGGCGCTCCATGCTTCCCTCTCTCCACATTCATTAGTGAGGACCAGCCCAAGGAGTTGTGGCTGCTGCGCTTCCTCAAAAGAAGTAGCCATCTGAACCAACATCGGGTGCTGCCATTCTGTATCAGGATTGAGAAAACCGAATATGCGTCCACGGGCCACGGCCGCGCCAGCGTTCGCCCCACCGCCAAAACCAAGGTTATTTTTCGTCTGAACGAGACAAAACGAAAATTGCTCCGCTAACCGTTCGAGAGCCCGCGTCTCCCGCTGATCGTTATTGACAACAATCACCTCAAACAGATCCCGGTCTCTCTCTATAGCGAAAATCTTGTGAAGCGCCAAAGATAAATACCAGACACTACGAAAATTGACAAAAATAAGAGAAAACTCTGGTTTAATTTCCATAATAATCTTTATACGCCCGCCGCACCGATCTAGCCACCTCTTTCCCCATGAGTCCAGTCAGGTGGTTTTTCAGTCTCCGCATTGTAGCATAGACATAATAATATGGCCGGAGCCAAGGCGAGGCATGCTTTTCAAAAAATATCAGCCCAGAGAGCACTAAATGGTAGAGTTTCTGTGGATTCTCACTACTTTGCTCTGCATGAAAAACATGCGCCGCCGGGACAGCGCCAACCAAAAAACCTTTCTGCCTCGCGCGCAAAGATAAATCGGCATCTTCATAGTATAAGAAGAAGTGTTCGTCCAAAGCCCCAACCTCCTGATAGACCTCTTTCTTAATAAGGAGAGCGCAGCCCGTGAGAAACTCGCTCTCATACCAGGCCTTATGTCTTTCGACACTATTTGGAACCACATGCAGTGCCCGCATGCGCAGTTGGTCGATCCGTCCCTTACCAAACCAGAGTTTCTTCGTCCCAGTCCAGAAAATCCAAGGACTTAACAGACCAATACGTTCGTCCTTGACCGCGACTGTCATCAAAGAAGTCAGAGCGGGGGCTTCTGCTTCGGCATCGTTATTAAACAGCCACACCCAGGCCGCTCCACGTTCAAAAGCTGTGCGCAGTCCACTATTCATACCGGCAGCAAAACCCTTGTTTTCAATATTACAAATGTAGGTATGCTCCGGGAAAGATTGTCTGGCTGTCGCCAAGGAATCATCAGTAGAAGCGTTATCAACCACAAGAACAAAGAAGTTTTCATACCGGAGTCCATCGAGAGAGCGTAAACAGCGGTTCAGACAGGCCTGGCCGTTATAATTGAGCACCACAATGCCGACTCGTGGGACGGTAGAGATCATACACCATTTCAGAATAGCCCTCTCAACCTAGGGAAGGAGCGTCTCCAAGTGTTCTGCTTCAGAAAGAGGCAATTTCCCATCTTTTTGGAAAAGACCTGCAATCTCATCGGTGCTCACGGCCCGTGTCAGCCAGAGCATACTAAAATACACGGCCATCCCGGACAGTCCCGAGAGGATGAAGGAATGCCCCATGAGAAGAAACAAAACGAGAGCCATCACTCCTCCAGAAAGCAGTACCCGGCCAATGTTTTGAAAAGAAGGCACATAATGAACATGGCGGAAGACCAAAAAACCTGTTAGAAGAACGACGAGAGCTTCAGTGGCGAGCGACGTCCCAGCGGCACCAAGGTAGGAATACCGAGGAATCAGGAAAACATTGAGAGAAATATTAAAAATGGCAGCAAAAATAAGGGTCTGCATGAGTTTTTTCTGAGCATTCCCCACTACCAGAAGCATATTGAAGTAGCTTCCAAAGAAAATAAAGCCGAGAGCGAAGATGAGGATACGGAGAACTGGCGCCGACTCTGGAAAACCGCCCCCAGAAACAATCGCAATAATACTGGGCGCTAAAAACCAAGTGGCAACGACAATGGGCACAACGATGAGGACAAAAACCTTAAAGGTCTTATCGGCGATTTCTTCAAAACGGGCTCGCTCCGTAAAAATAAAGCGTGAAAGCAATGGCAAAATGAGGCCCGAGAGCATCGAAGGGAAAAAAATCAGGTTCTCCATAACCTTGTAGGCCACGTTGTAGATTCCAACATGGGCGTTGCTTTGGTATAAGGAAAGCAGAATGGTATCCATCTTGAAATAAGCGAACGTTATAACAGCCGTCACCCCCATAGGGAAAGAATTACGGAGAAACTCCTTCCAGTAAGGAAAGTCAAAGTGAAGCTTGAAGGTGGCATAGCGGCGACTGAGGAACAGAGCCAATAAGGAGTTGAAGGCAAGCGATACGACCAAAGTGCAGGCAACCGGCAAAAAACCAAAATCTTCGCGAACAATGATGATAATCATGCCCACTTGGAGCAATTTTCCTAAAAACTCCACCATGGCCACCTTGTCCATAGCCAAATTCTTTTGAAAGATGGCATTCAGAACAAAAGAAAGGGTGGAAAAAACCATTGCCAGGGCGGCGATGAGGATCCCGACCCTCACATCGGAAGAATACCCAAAAACAAGCAGGGCGAGCGGCGACAAAATAAAAAGAGCAATAGAGGAGACGAGGCGGAGAGCAACAATATTGCCCAAAATTTTTCCTTCATCGGCCCCAACACGCGAAATCTCCCGAGCGGTCACCGATCCCAGTCCGAGGTCAGCAATAGCCGTGAAAAAGGAAAAGAAGGCAAGAATGGTAGCATATTTTCCGAAGCCCTCCTGACCAAGGTAGCCCGTCATGAGACGGATAGAGAGAAGCGACAGAACCACGGTAGAAAAAACCTTGAGAAAGGAGTTGAACAGCACGTTATAGGCAATTTTTCTCGCCACCACCATACCGGTTGAATGATCGAATCACGAACATCGTCTATCCTGTTCTAGAGCAGGAGCCGATTAGATCGTCTCGCCTTCCTTCGGGCGAACCACCACCTGGCGAGCCTCGCCCATGCCCGTACTCTCAGTCATCACACCCTCTTTGCTCGCCAAATAGGAATGGATCACCTTGCGTTCATAAGGAAGCATGGGCCGGAGTGTCACCGCACTGCGTGCTTGGAGCACTTCTTCTAAGGCTTGGGCGGCCTCACGCTCCAAAAGTTGCTTCTTATCAAAGAAATAATCGTTAACATCCACCACAATATCGAGTTTTTCACCCACCTGTTTCCGAACAATGATACGAACTAGGTGTTGAAGAGCAGCCAGATTCATTCCATACTGACCAATGAGAAAATTCTGCCCCTCATCCACACGGACAGCACACAGGTAGATCACCACTATTTCCTGTCCCACGGTCACCTCGACTGAGGCAGTAAATCCCATACGCTGAAGAAGCTCTGTCACTACTGTTTTTATGATATCTTGTGGTTCCTGGTTCATAAGTGACATCTTTACTCTTGTTAGACTTGGGATTCGTACGAAAGAGCTATTTCTAGCCTTTGATAGCCATCGAGAAAATGTTTTTTCCTCAATACTCAGGCTTTTTTCTTGGCGATGACCATTTGCTGAACAATCATAAACAGAGTTGAGAAAAGCCAGTAGAGGGAGAGGGCAGCCGGAAACGTCACACCAATGAAAAAGGTGATGCCGGGGCCGAGATACAACATCTGTTTGTTCATAATGGTAGCAAAGTCGGTTTCGTCGGCTGGTTTTTCTGCGACATCCTTACCATCATTCTGTCGCTGAAACATCATCTTCGTCTGATAGTACTGAGCCAAAGCGGAGAGGGCAGCAAAAACGTAGTTTGGTTTGGTCAGGTCAATAAAATTGAGAAACAAGTGCTTCACCGCACCAGGGTTGACCACAAACGTGTATAGATCTTCAGCCTTGATGGAAAATCCGGCTTGAGAAATGTTGATAATGACCCGATAAATGGCAATGAGGACGATCAGTTGCACGATGAGTGGAAGACAGCCGCTCAGAGGATTGGCTTTATGCTCCTTGTAGAGCTCCATGATGGCCTTCGTCTGCTTTTCCTTATCATCCTTGTACTTCTTCTGCAACTCTTTGATCTTGGGCTGGAGCTCCTGCATTTTCTTCTGTGACTCAATCTGCTTCTGAGACAAGGGAATAAATAATGTCTTAATAAGGAGGGTCGTCAGAATGATAGCCACCCCAAAATCATGGCCGGGTACGACATTATAAAAGAAAACCAGAACATTGTAGACCGGCTGATAGATGAAAGAGTGGAAAAAGACCGCCATAATGCTTTTTTCTTACCTATTTATGTATTCTACAACGCTTTGGGCTATAGAGGCAACGGGCGGCTTCGGCGAGACGGACACTTTATTTTTAACAGAAAAAAAAACCACATCGACTGCCGGTAACACCTTCCCAGAGGCTAAGTACAGGGAAAAAGGCTCTGAAAGGACCCTGCGCAAACGATTACGAGCGGCAGCTCGCGCCACATACTTCTTCCCAAAGGAAAAACCAAGACGGAAATGGCTTTCGGTGCTCAAAACAATTTTACAGGCGATAGCGCCAAAAAAAAGGGGTTTCCCCTTATGAAACACCCTTTCAAAATCCTCATTTTTTCTCAAACGCAAGCCTTTTTTCAGCATATCCTATCTTTTTACAAGATACGGGAGCATTTACTCGCGGCGACTCCGGATACCCAAAAATCTTTAGGGGGAACTCTCAAAAAAGCCATTCTACACCGTAGAAAGCTTCTTGCGCCCCTGACGACGACGCCTCATAATGATGGCCCGCCCGCCCTTGGTATTCATGCGCTTCAAAAAACCGTGGCGACGAGCACGCTTACGGCTCTTCGGTTGGTATGTTTTCTTCGACATACAGGAAACTGTAAATTACACTGGTGAAACGTTTGTCCAGTGTACCAGAAAAGGAAAAAAAGTCAATGAGGCCACAGAATAATCTCTTTTTTCGAACTTATGCACCACTTATCCACTTTTTTGATGGTCTCTCTCATCTCGCCCATTTATCCACCGCATGTTATACTGGGTTTTACCTCGGGATAGAGAGCGTTGCGTAAAGCCTGTTGATAACTTTCCCCTATGACCAATGAGGAACTGTGGAGAGCGGTGCTCGGACAAATAGAACTCTCCATATCCAAAGCGAACTTTGTCACCTGGTTCAAAAATACCAATATTCTCCAGAATCAGAATGGCAGCGTCACTATTAGTGTCCCCAACGGCTTTGCTAAGGAATGGCTCGAGAACAAGTACAATCACTACATTCTTAAAGCACTCAAGAGTTTTGATAAAGATATCCAAGAAATTCATTGTACGCTGGCGCCAGAAAAACCAGCGGCTCAGGTCAGTCATTCTATCAACTCAGTAAAAAATATCGATGCGGTCACAGCGCCAGAAATGGCCGGCTTCGTGCGCAAAAAAATTATTGAAATGCCTTCTTTCGGAGTCGCTCCTCACAGCACGCCCGTTTTTCATGAGACCAACCTCAACAGCCGCTATACGTTTGAGAATTTCATTGTCGCCGAAAACAACGAGCTCGCTCGGGCCGCCTGTTATGCTGTTTCGCAAAACCTCGGTATGGCCTATAACCCGCTCTTCATCTACGGGGGAGTGGGCCTTGGGAAAACCCACCTCCTCCAGTCTATTGGTAACGAAGTGGTGAAGAATGCACCAGAAAAGCGCATCAAATATATTACTTCTGAGCGTTTCACTACCGAACTGGTCGATTCTATCAAGAACCAAAAGATTGATAAGTTCAAGGAATACTACCAGCAGATGGATCTCCTCATCATCGATGATGTCCAATTCCTCTCTGGCCGCGAAAAGACCCAGAATGAATTTTTTCACATCTTTAACGCCCTCTACCAAATTAATAAGCAGGTAGTCATTTCGAGTGACCGCCCACCGAAAGCTATTCCCACCCTCGAGGACCGCCTCCGTTCACGTTTCGAGGGTGGTATGATCACCGATATCAGCCGTCCCACCCTCGAAACCCGTATCGCCATTTTGGAATCAAAGCTCCAGGAACGCGGTTTTGCGATAGAGAGCGCGGCTATTCGCTTTATTGCTGAAAATGCCTCCCAAAATATCCGTGAATTGGAAGGGGCTCTCAATCGCGTCGTCGCCTACTGCGAATTTCATAAAATACCACCCACCCTCGATAATACCGAAAAAATCCTCTCCGAACTCATCGAACACAACAAAAAAACCCTCCAGAGCGAGGACATTTTCAAGGTTATCTCTGAATTCTACAACGTCTTGGCCACCGACTTACTCAAAAAAGGACGAAAAAAGGAAATTGTCCACCCCCGTCAGGTGATGATGTATCTCTTGCGCCAAGAACTTGCGATGCCATTTTCTGCCATCGGCAACCTTCTTGGAGGCAGAGATCATACCACCGCTCTCCACGCTTTCGAAAAAATCAGTGCCCAAAAAGAGCAGAGTCTGCGCCTCAAAGAAGAGCTCGCGACTCTCAAAGAGAAACTTTATTACTCCTAAGGCTTGCATAACCTTGTATAACTGACAAAAAACCCCGCACAGACTCTGTATAATTACCCACCAATAGTGTATAAAGAAAGACCCTCTCACTCAACTAAAAACAAACCTCTCTCTTTCCACTATTTCCCGAAGAATTTCCACATCATTTTATCTTAAGAAAGACCACGAAAGAAGGAAAAGAGTGACTTATCCAGATATCCCCACTCCTAATGATAACACTAATTTTTTAAATATATTCAGAAAGAATCTATTACCTCTGAAGAATTTCTTATGAAAATCACTTGCACTCAAGAAAATATTGCTCGGGCACTCTCTTATTTAGATCGAGTAGTGGGGAGGCAGACAACACTACCAATTCTCAGTAATTTCCTTTTAGAAACGGAGAAAGGGCGCTTAAAGATTTCTGCGACGAATCTGGAGATTGGTGTGATTGTTTCTATTGGAGCCAAAATTGAGCGAGAAGGGCGTATTACAGTGCCAGCCAAAATCCTGAGTAATTTTATCTATAATCTTCCGAGTGGCGATATCTTGGATATGGAAGAGGAGAAGCAACATCTGAAAGTAGTGAGTACGGCCTACCAAATCCGTATTAAGGGTATGGACGGAAAGGATTTTCCAATTATTCCTCAATATAAAGGAGTGTATCAGTCTCTTTTCCCAGCCCAAGATTTAAAAAAAGCTCTTTCGAGACTCCTTTTTTGTGTCAGCGTAAATGAGGCCCGACTGGAATTGACGGGGGTTTCATTCTTATTTCTCGAAGATGGTCTCCATATGGCAGCGACCGATAGTTTTCGTTTAGCGGAAGAAATTGTTTCTTTTGAAAAAGGTGAGCAGAAAGAAGGAAGTTTTTTTGATGGTCGGCAGAATCTCATTGTTCCGAGTGCTGTTCTTCAAGAACTATTACGAGTTATTACACCTGAAAGCACTGAAATTAAGGTGGCGCTCGATGAAAATCAACTCTTTTTTGAGGTAGATGGGGTGGAAATAATCTCACGCGTCATTAATGGGAAATATCCTGATTACCAACAGATTATCCCGAAAGAATTTACTTCGCAGGTTATTTTTGAGAAACAGGTTCTTCAACGGGCACTTAAGATTGCTAGTTCTCTCTCCTCGTATAATAACGGAGAAATTGCCCTGGTGTTTGATGAAGAACAACAAACCTGTACGTTTCTCTCTCAATCACAGGAAATTGGCGAAAATAAGACCGTTCTGCCGGTAGAATATAGAAAAGGGAACGGTCAGTTGACGATGATTTTTAATCCTCGTTATGTCCTTGAGGGAATAAATGCTCTCTCGAATGAAAAGGTGTGGTTCGGTGCGAATGGTGCTGCTACCCCAGCCGCTCTGCGCCAGATCACTGAGAAGGGTGAAATGGATGATCGCTATCTCTACCTTATGATGCCTATTCGTAAATAGGAGTCTATGCGGACACTGAAAGACCTTTTACTTAAGGGGCAACAGCTACCGACACATGTAGTCAACACTTCGTTTGATGAAAAAACAGTTTTTTATATCGCCCGCAAGGTATTGGCTGAAGAATACGGCCTGCGGGGTGGAGAAAACATCATTCCAACCCTCTACAAAGACAAAAAACTCTTCCTCTCGGCGAGAAGTTCACTTTGGGGGAATGAAGTGTGGTTGGAGCGGGAGCGCTTGCGGGAGCGCATGAATGCCCTTCTCGGGACGGAGGGGATTATTGAAGTGAAAATTGGTCGTGACTAGGGCGTCACGAGGTAGTTCACAGAAAGGCTTTTACTGTCTTGGGCTGTGTTTCCATTACTATCACGCACCTCAACCTCAATTTTGAGGGTAGAGTTGTTTTGACCACTGGGGATGGAATAGTTTATGTCGTAGGGTTTGCTGGTGCTTGATCCGACCGTGCTGCCGTTGACAGAGTAGGTCACGGAATCAACTCCGTATGGGGCATCAACACTCGCTGAGAGGGTGATTGATGAAGAATTAGTACTTCCGGGGGTGGTAAGGGAGACACTTGGCTGATAGCTTTTAAAATCATTACTGGAACAGTCATTTTTCGGCGGATCCCCGACGATAATACCCTTCTGTTTATCGTACCAGTCAGCCACACCTTTTTCCCAATTCTTAAATTGGGAATCATTTTCCGGTTTATTTGGGATTGACCCCCTCGGGTCATCGCGGTTCACATAGAAGAGAATGTCGTGATTGCTCACGAAATTTATTTTTTCATCATCTCCATTGCCGCAGTACTTACTGGCTAAGCAGTAGTC
The DNA here is from genome assembly GCA_043785755.1 of Candidatus Moraniibacteriota bacterium. Lineage (GTDB taxonomy): Bacteria > Patescibacteriota > Minisyncoccia > Moranbacterales > UBA1568 > UBA1568. The sequence continues at coordinate 17,739 of JAYVWV010000060.1, read as the reverse complement.
ACCCTTTTTTCCAGGAATCTGACATACTCTAACCTTTTCCTGGATATCAAGTTTTCCGTCGAGCATCGGCTTGTTGGTTTTTCCCTCTCCATCACCGATTTGATCATCAGGATTATATGAAGGGAAATTTTCGATGGGAGTATTGATTAAGACCTTATCGAGGAAAGAACGGAAAATAGGTGCGGCGACATTAACACCATCAGCACCAGTCACGAGCGGACTATTGTCGTTGTTGCCGGCCCAAACGCCGACGGCGAGTGATGGGGTGTAGCCGACGGTCCAACCATCACGAAATTCGTTGGTGGTGCCTGTTTTGGCGACGACGGGGCGGGTATCAAAACGGAGCGGGTTTTTATCGCCGAAGACCCAGGCCCGATTGTCATTGTTGGAAAGGATGGAATCGAGCATGGCCACATATTTTTCCTCTACTACCCGTTCGCCCGGATTGCTTGTGTATTCTTCCTGCACTTCACCTTTGGCGTTTACGATGCGTAGGATAGCGGTTTTTTCATGCTTGATGCCACCAGTGGCGAGGGTTCCATAGGCGCCGACATGGTCGATCAACTTCACTACCCCGCCACCCAAAACCAAAGACAGACCGAGGCGCGATGGGTCGTTCAAGCCACTGATACCGAGATTTTTTGCCATGGCGATGGCATTGTTGACCCCGACCAAATAGAGTGTCTTGACAGCTGGGATATTAAGCGAGCCACCGAGGGCTTTCATTATCGGGAGTGGTCCATGAAATTTGCCGTCATAATTTTGTGGCTGATAGCTTTTGCCTTCAGTGGTCTCGAATTGAGTGTCGACATCGTAAAGCATCGTTTCAGGCAAATAGCCCTTAGTGAAAGCCGTCAAATAGACGTAGGGTTTGAAAGAAGAGCCTGGCTGGCGATTGGCGGTGGCCACATTGAAGTTTGGCTCGAAGGTACAGTTCTTGCCAGAAATACAGTTGGCTGGTTCTGAGGGGGCAAAATAATCCTTAGAACCAACCAGCGAGAGGATTTGGCCCGTCTTTGGATCAATAGCTACTAGAGCGGCATTATTAGCCTTCCATTTCTTATTATTGGTGGCACCATCGCGCACGGCTTGTTCGGCCACCTGCTGCATATCCCAGTCAAGGGTGGTGGTGACCCTAAACCCTCCCTGTTCTACGGCTTGATCACCATACTTCTGCTGGAGGTAGTCTTTGATATACATGACGAAGTGCGGCGCGGCGATGATGTCTTTCTGGGGGAGGACCTTTTTGAGCGTATCTTCTTCGATAGCAGCGTTGGTCTGATCCTCGGTGATGTAGCCGAGCTTCATCATGGTGTGCAGGGCGAAGTTTTTGCGCGCGATCAAGGCATCCGTGTGTGAGCCGTAGGGTGAGTAGTAGGCTGTGGCCTGAGGAAGCGAGGCGACGAGAGCCGCTTCGTCGAGGGTGAGTTCTTTGGCTGGTTTGCCGAAAAAGGTCTGGGCGGCCGCTTCGATCCCGTAGGCGTTTGATCCATAGGGGATTTCGTTTAGGTACATGGCCAAAATCTCGTCTTTGGAAAATTTTGTCTCCATTTCGAGCGAAAGAATCACTTCTTTAACCTTGCGGAGCAGGGTTTTCTCATTGGTGAGGAGGGAGTTTTTGACGAATTGCTGGGTGATGGTTGATCCACCCTGTGCTTTGTCGAGGGTGGTTACATCGCGCAGGATGGAGCGCAAAATAGAAGTGAGCTTGATGCCGTGATGGGAATAGAAATCCTGGTCCTCGAGACCGATAGTCGCGTATTTGAGGACAGCGGGCATGTCAACAAAGGAGATGATGGTGCGCTTTTCTTCCCCGTGCACCTCATAGAGGAGGTGTGAACCCGTCCGGTCGTAGATTTTAGTTGATTCCACGATGATGCGCTTGTTGATGGTGCTGGCGCTCGGGAGGTCTTTGGCAATAAAGGCGAAGGCAGCAACAGCTACAGCAAGGCCCATCGTAAAGAGAACCAGCGCCGTTTTCCAGAGGATGCCCCAGAGGTGACTTTTTGGCTTTACTTCGCCAGGAATGCGTCGTTTTTTTTGGAAAAATGCCATAAAGAGGTTGGTGAAGTATCTCTATTGTATAGCACAAAAAAGAGGAAAAGTGAAGGTCTGTCGACCATTAATTGGCGGCCAATCTTTCGAGAGAATCAATGAGATTTTTGCACAAGTCCTCTTTGTTTTTTCCGGTGATAGCTTTGAGCCCTATCTGGTCATTAATCTCGAAGATATAGGGCATCCCATCAGCGTCAATTCCAAAATCAATGGAGTACATCGGGAAGGAATAGGCAGTGTCGATGAGGGGGTGGACCTTGCTGACGATAGCGCGAACTGAGGAGGGAGCCTTATCGTATGGGAATTCTGAGCAAATGCCGCCCTGACTCATATTAGCCAGGAGCCCACCGGATTGGGGTTCACGAACCTGGAGCATGATTGGCTTGCCGTTGATGATGACGATGCGCAAATCATGGTGTCCAGAAGTCAATCCAGGAACTCCGTTTTGGGTGTCAATAAATTTTTGGAGGATATATTTTTTTTCGGGGAGGAGGAGTGATGGGGAAAGGTTCTCTGCCATGGTAATGATGACGCCTTTTCCTCCGAAGCCGTCGACCGGTTTGAATACAGCCATCTCTTTTGGGCCGAAAGAGGCAAGCGCTTTTTCAAAATCTTTTACTGAGGAAAGAGGAAATGTCTTTGGCATGTACTCTTTGAGGAGCTCATACGTCTTGTCTTTGTTGTTGGAGAGTTTTTTGAAGGCCAAAGAGTTGAGGGTTTTTTTGTCGATATCTGGGGAAGGAAAGTTTTTTCGGGGGCTGCGATCATAGATGGCATCGAAACGTATGCGTTCCTTTTTTAATTCAAATTTTTCACCAGTGAAAAAAAGGACATTTTCGAACTCCATCCCACCGTGGTGAATGGTTGGTTTCACCCCGAGATACATATCGAAACCGCGACCCATTCCCTCTCGGAAGATGGCCCAATAAATCTCCCGGCGCTCTGGGATATGAGCGTAGGGGTCGGCTGCTACTTCTTTTTTGGTAAAGTAGACGAGGATTTTTTTATGAGGCATAGGTAGTTGAAGAGAGATACAATTTCTGTCGACTGTGGGTCTTCTGGGGTAAAACCAGGAGAACGATTGACTTCGAAGAGATACATCTTTTTATTTTTAGATGAAACAACAATGTCTACTCCTGCTACCTCAATGTGGAGGACATGGGCTGCCGCCAGGGCCATCTCTTTGAGAGCAACCGGAATCTTGGCCGGATCAGAATAGATTTCTTTTCCTCCGAGGCTGGCATTATTGCGAAAATCTCCTTTGTCCTGACGGATACGTTCTTCGAGGGCTCCAACGATAGTGCCGGTAATAAAGATTCGGAAATCAGATTCGTTGGGAATGTATTCTTGTAAGACTAGTTTACTGTGGTCAGAACTGTTTAGTAAAAAGAGGAGCTCGTCTTCGGTTTTAATAAGAAAGATACCTCTTCCTCGGCTGGAGAGGATTTTTTTTGCGACGATAGGAAAGCCGAGAAATTGCGCGGCGCGTAAAAGTTTTTCGCGATCGTAGACCGGGGAAAAGTATGTTTTTGGAACGGGCAGGCCATTTTCTGAAAGAACAAATGTTTGGGCGAGTTTCCCGTTGATGGAGCCGTAAACATGATAAGTATCAACAAAGGGGATACCTCTCTTCTCGAGAAAGCGAGCGATCAGGGTGGCGATGGCCTGGTATTTTCCTGCTCGCTTGATGTACATGCCCTCACAGTCAGCCAGCGATTTTTTTCCGTAGAGAATTTTGGTACTCCCAGTTTCAATGAAAAATTCCATCGACTGGAAATTACTCAATTTATAAACGAAAGAGTGATCGCCCATCATGATCAAAAGAGGGTTTGTACTTTTGAGATCGGGAATCATTTTCTCCGTTGCTCTGTCGGTGAGAATCAGCATGGGATTATTTATTCACGTCAATTAAAAATTTTCCCAGACTCTTTCTTCCGATGATGGCAGGATACTTGAGCTGCGATCGATTGATGACAGATACTTTCGCCGGAATGACGAGACTGTCTAAGACAATCTCTATGCGAAGAAGGGGGCGATAACTGACGCCGTGGGAAGATCTCACGGGGACAGCATCTGAAAGTTCGGGAATTTCCAAGAGAAGTTTTTCTCGTTCTGCTTTCGTTAGTTCTTTCATGACATCGCGTCCAGCAATTTTGTCCTCGAAGGCTTGGAGTGCCGGAGCGAAGCCCAATTCTTTAGCCAGTTCGCTATCGATCGAGGTGGAGTCGGCGCCGGTATCGATCTTGGCTTCGACTTCAATTTCCTTGCCATCCTTACCGATCAGTTTGATCTTTTCAATAGCACCAATGACGCGCTTGCCGGAAAGCTCCTCGATTTCTTCCTCGATCTCCCCACCGAAGAGATTGCGGCCCACACGGATGCCACGTTCTGTAGTTTTGATCTTAATGCCGGAAACGCGCTGGAGTCGACCTTTTAAGCCTGCCAGGTTAGCCAGCTGAATAGAAAGACCAGGTCGGGCATTGAGCTCGAGGATGACAGGTCCACGATCGCGATCGATGGCGATATCAGCACCAAGAAAGCCCAAGCCCGAGAGTCCCTGGGCCTCGACTGACATGCGGAGAATTTCTTTCCACTGCGGAATCTTGATACCAGAGAGGACGAGGCGCGTGCCAGGGACATACTCGATGAGGTGGCCCTTGCCGATGATGGCCGTAGTGGTGGTGCCAGTGGCCAGGTCGATGCCGACCCCGATGGCACCCTGCTGGAGGTTGGCTTTACCATCAGAGGCACGTGTTGGCAAGCGGAGCATGGCCATGACGGGCACCTTGTTAAAAACGATGACGCGGATATCAGGGATGCCTTTGAAGGAATAGGGTTTGAAGAGTTTTAAAAGTTTTAGACGCTCCTCGAAGAAGGCGGTGTCCGGCGTGCCGGCCAAAGAGAATGAGCCATCGAGGATGTTTTGAATATGTGAACGGAGGTCTTCAACAGTGATAACGGAACCATCGGCCTTTACCCAGGCGTCGGGACGACCTTTCTTGCGGGCATAGACGACGATGATGCCTTCACCACCGAAACCGCGATTGGGTTTGAGGGCAAAGCTGTCCGGTAATGTTTCCCAGGAAAATTGCTCAAGCTCATCGTGCGTTTTGATCTTGGCGATGAGGGCCGAAACCCCGAGATTATTTTTTTTCAGGAGACGTTTACAGAGGAGTTTGCTATCAGCAATCTCCATGCCACTTTTGCGATTGTGAGGGCGAATGTAGTCGAGGTTCCGGGCATTCATGCCGAGGAGCTCGCTACTTTTGCGGAAGAGTTCGAACATACGGACAAGAGATGCTAAACAAAAAAGAATTCTTGAAGGAAGCTGCTTTTATTGCAAATGTTTTAGAATCTTGCGGAAACGCATGTATTCTGTTAGTCGCAGGCCTGTCCATTTGCCCAGAGAGAAGTTGATGACGAAGGTGAAAAGGATGAGCCAGGGATACTGAAGAATGAGCGTGGTCAATTCGCGCCAGCTCACGAGGAAGTAACCAACAACAGAGATGACGAGTGTTTCGAGAGCGAGAATGAGGGCGACACGACTGCCTTTTTCAATTTGGGTAGCGATGAATTTCTCGGCCAGGGTAATCATGATGAGGAGAGGGAAGATCGACGCTGAAGCGAGACCCGTGCGCTGTGACATACCGCCCAAGACCAGGATGAGGAGGATAGAAAGAGAGACGATTGAAACTGTGATAGCTACTCGAGGGAGGTAGAGGAGACGAAATTTCTTCATGAGTAGACGCGAAAGAGTGCCGACCACGATGACGGCGACGAAGATGGCGATGCCGTACTTCAAGCCATTCGGACCGAAGGCCAGGAGAGCGAAGGTGACAATGGCTGGGGTGTAGATACCAAAGGCTTTGATACCGATGACCTGACGGAAAAAAGCCACCAAGGTGACGACGATGGGCAACATAAGGAGGAGCGCCACCGTCTGGAGTGGTACGCCCTGTTCGACGATGAAGTTGATGAGGGGGTGATAGTGCATAGTGTTCAAATTTACAAAGCTCAAAACACAAAGTTCAAACGAAACACGAGAGCACAAATTTCAAAAATGACACGAGCGGATTTATTGTTTAGGTTTTGAAGGCTGTGCTTTGTCTGGTTTTTGTGTTTTTTTCTTTGGGTTTTTCTGACCGTTCCGGGCTGCTTCCATTTTTCGGCGACTGGCATGACAGAGGGCGATAGCCAGGGCATCAGCGGTATCATCGGGGGTGGGGATGGTGGGTAGTTTTAGGAGCGCTTTGACCATGAGCTGAACTTGGGCCTTGTCAGCGCGGCCATAATTGGTCAGGGCTTGCTTCACTTGAAGCGGCGTGTAACCGAAAATACTAACACATAAATTCTCTAAAGTCAAGAGGATAACGCCCCGAGCCTGAGCGACCGAAATGATGGTTTTTTGGTTCTTGAAAAAGAACAATTCTTCCACCGCCGCCTCTTCTGGTTGGTACTTCACGATAATGGCCGCGAGGTCCGTGGCGATCTCGGCCAGGCGCTTCTCATCGGGCAGTTCCTTGGCGGTGCTAATATGGCCAAAAGCCACGGAAATGGTCTTGCCACCCTGTATTTCTATAACACCCCAACCCACCGTCGCGGTGCCTGGATCAATGCCGAGAATTCTCATAGAATTTCAATTACTGTTTTTGCTACTTAGCATCATATCGACGACCGTCTACTTGATGCTAACAAGGAAGATGACGTTATTTTTATTCGTCGGCCATCTCCCAGAGCATGAGAAAGAATTGCTCGTAGTTTTTGGCGACGACAGGTGACTTTACCACGTAGATGAGTGGTGGATTGAGGAAACTATAAAAACTGACCGAGTCTTTGCGGACCACCATGTGGGCGACACCTTGGGGGAGCTTACTCATAAAGCGGTATTCCTGATTGGAGTAGATCCCGATAAATTGCCGGTAATAGGGCTCTTCGTTGCTACTACCGATGTATTTCACGCCGATATTCTTCTTTTTCTTTTCACTTAGGTAACGTTTGAGGAGCGGACCCATGGCCTTAGTAAAACCGTCCGATGCCCCGCCGATGATGCATTCGGTATCGCCAGTATCGAGTGCTTCAACCATCTGGAATTCATAGCGCTGGATGGCTTCTTGCCCCTGGACGACTTCGAAATCCTGTTCATAGCCGAGGCGGGAAAAAGTAGAGAGCTCACGAACGAGTTTCTCTGCTTCGACAAGTTTTCGTTTAGCGATCTTCTCAATTTCTCCCTGAGAAACGGCTTTGTAGCGGGATTGTTTGCCATGCTGGATCTCAATGACCAAGCCTCGTTCACGAAGGAGTGGTAGGGCCGTATAGACGTACTGACGGAGAATAGCAGCCTTTTTGGCGATATCTGAGCCACCAAGCTCTCGACCAGCCTCGAGGAGGGCGAGATAGACAGCGGTTTCGCTCTCGGACAGGCCAAAGTCCTGGAGCATGGTAGTAGCCCGTTCATATTTCGTGAGGACGGATTTTTCTGGTATTTTCTCCGGTTCGCAATTTTGTGATTCTATATCTGTCATAAATATATATACAGTATATCACATTATGGCTTTTTGTAAAGTAAAATAGTACACAAATAATGACATATTAGTATTGACAGTATTGTTATTTAATGCTATACTATGGAGTCGAGTTGATTAATGAGGAATCAGAAATCACTCGAAACCAGTTCTTTGAAAAGTCTCCACAACTTAGGTCTTAGAGTAAAGAGGATGATGCATAATCCTTTCCATCCTAAGACCTAGGCATACCCCGTAATCGACCCGTGTGGGACGAACGGAGGTGTGAGGAGCAATGATGAAGGTATGCTTGCTGGTTACCGAAGAGTTCTACTCGGGATACATCGTCTATGCCGCCAGTGAATCCCCCATTTATTATGTGGGATCGATCGGTATTCCATGCGGAAATGGTCAATTCATCAGCGGAAAGATTCGTGTAATAGAGATCGATAAGGCGAGTATTCTGCGCCGTCCAATTCCGCCTTATGCTCGAACCCTTCACGGAGAAGGTTGTGGCTGGGAGGTTGTCCCGGCAACGTGGGAAAAAGACGAAACGAAGTATAAGTACAAGGCCGCCAGTGAATTCCTTGGCGGGGGCGAGTAAATCTTTTGGAGAAGTGTTGAACCAAGCACTTCTCCTCTCCATCAAGTTTTCAAACAAGTGGTTTGAGGACTTGTAGAGAAAGTAACTTAAAAATCTAGCAATCTCGTATACGAATGAGTCGGCACCATGCATAAGCGCATAGCGCTCGCCCCCTCGTATACGAGCGTACTCTCTGACTGAAGCCTATCGGCAACGGAGAGCAGTGCGAGGAGATAACCATGGCACAAGTTAAGTTCGCTACCGTCGCACAGGCTTTCTTCGAGGAAAATAAGAACAGAAAGCCCGTTGAGGGACTTCCCTTCATTTACGCAATTTACTTGCGTGAACAGGGAAGGGTCCGTCTGGAGTGCACTCACGAGGAAGGCGATGTCCTTCGTGAGTATGCGGCTGATGTTACTTCAATTCACTTTGAAGTGACCAGCGATGGCACTCTGGCCTGTGCAAGTGATACTTTTTGGTTCGTCGAGGAAGTTCCTGTACGAACCAGGGAGCTCTTGCACCGCTGAGGCACCATCAGCCGTCATGCTCGAGGACGTTACTCTCGAGTCAGTTCCGGCAATCACTTATCACAGTGGTTGCCGGTTTTCTTTTTTATGCACATAATACAGTAGTTACTGTAATATCTACAAATATGTCATACGAACTGCAAACAAACGCAGGGTTAGTCGGGTACGATAAAACGACTGCCGAAAAATATACGGCCGGACAGGAGCGGTTTTTTGGTGCGGAAAAAGTCGAAGATGGCGCGACCTTGGCGATGGAGGCAGAGATTGCGAAAATTCGTGAGCGTGCAGAGCGACCAATTGAAACGCTGTATGACCTCGGTGCCGGATCAAACCGTGAGTATTTACGGAAGTGGCTAGATGCATCTGGTGCCAGTGCAGTGGTTGGTGTCGAGCCACTAGTTCACATGCGGGCACTCTCGAAAAAAACGAAAAACGAAACGGAACCGATTACGGTCGACGAGGGCGACTGGCAGAAGACTGGATTGCCCGATGCCTCGGCTGACATGGTGGTTTCACGATTTTCATTACATTATCTACGCGATATTCGAGAAGGATACACTGAGCCCGCTCGTATCTTGAAGCCTGGTGGCTATGCAGTGATTTCGCTTTCGAACCCGGACTATTGTCGCGAGGAAATGAACAAAAAAATGAAGAGGCAATCGAAGGAAAACCGATGTCGGTGCAAGTATTTGATATCACGCTTCATTACTATTACCACGATGCCGAATCGTACCTTGGAGAAAATGCTACTACAGCCGGTTTCGAAGTGATAGAATCAAAGTTGTTCAACTGGGGAATCAAAGACACCGGGACAGCTACCACTCCCAACACCCTCCTTTTTGTTCTGAGAAAGAAGTAGCATCAGATGGACGACCGTCCATTTGATGCTGAGGAGTGTTTTTAGCAATCTAATATATCTTTCTGTCAGATGAAAAAAGCATTGTGGGAAATCCTGTGATGCTTCTTCTTTTTTCAAAACGTGTTACAATAATTGTGTTTCTCCAGATGAACGGTCGTTCATTTGGTGAAACAGTTACAGGAAGAGATAAAAATAGAACTTAAAAAAGTATGCTTAAAAGAATTGGATCGGTACAGCAAAAAGTGCTTGCTGTTATCTTGGGTGGAGTAGGGCTGGCCTTTTCTTCGTCGCCGACCCAATCGTTTTCGGTGGTGCGGGCGGTTGGTAAAGAGTGGAAACGGATTGATCAAAACAACCTGAGGCGCTCTGTTCGATCCCTATGTGACAGTCAATTACTGATAGAAAAAAAACGTCCTGATGGGACGGTAGTTCTCGATCTGACGTCCGAAGGGAAACGCCAGGCGCGGTATTGGAGTATCTTCGGAAAAGATATCAAAGTAGCGAAACCGAAGCAATGGGACAAGCTGTGGCGAGTAGTGATGTTTGATATTCCTGAAGAGAAGCGTCGCTTCCGCGATATTTTACGCTCACATCTCAGAACAATTGGGTTTGTAGAGCTACAGAAAAGTGTCCTGGTATTTCCGTATCCATGTGAAAAGGAAATCGCCTGTCTCGTAGATTTGTATGGTGCCAAGGACTATGTGCGCGTGCTGACTGTTAAAATCATTGATGATGACCAGGGTTTGAAGCGAAAGTTTTTCAAATCAAGAAAAGCGTAATACCTCGTTTGTTTTAGTCTCCTGTTTTTTTACTGTTTCACCAGATGAACGGTCGTGCATTTGGTGAAACAACGATTTATTTCTTAAAGTAAGAAGCTGACAGATTCATGAATTCGCCAGATGGTGGAGAAAGCTACATGCGGTTGTCCCAGACACGCTGGACATCGGGGTGATCATCTAAGAGCTCGATCAGTTTTTCGAGTGAATCGGCATCGCTGTCACTGGGGCTGGCCGTTTGGGTCGGGAAGTAGCCGAGGGTAGCTGATTCGCAGAGGAGATTTTTACTGCGGAAATATTCTTCGACGGCCTGGAGTTTATCAACGGCGGTGATGGCGACGAACACCCCGCCCTCGACCAGAAAATCATCCGCTCCCGATTCGAGCGTTTCGTTCTCGAGCGTTTCGGCCGAGTATTTCTCGAGAGCGAACGTGATGAAGCCGACGCGACGAAACATAAAGCTGACGGCACCAGACGGCACATACTTGCCGTTATTTTTAGTGAGGATGGTTTTCACTTCACTGACAGTCCGGTTCTTGTTGTCGGTAGCCGTTTCAATCAAGAGGGCGACCTGGCCAGGACCGTAGGCTTCGTACATGAGTTCGACGATCTGATTGCCGTCTTTCAAGTCGCCGGTGCCACGCTTGATGGCCCGGTCGATGTTCTCTCGCGGCATGTTGACGGTCTTGGCGGCATCAATCGCCATCTTCAAGGAATAGTTGGAATCGGGATTGCCACCGCCAGCGGCGGCCGCGATGATGATGTTGCGACCGTACTTAGTGAAGACGGCGGCGCGCTTGGCATCGTTGACGCCTTTCTGACGATGGGTAGTGGCCCAGTGTGAGTGTCCAGACATACTATAGTAGACATGAAATTTTGGCCCATTTCTTCGTTGCAGACTCCAGCGCTCGCCACGGTACTAGGGCGTACCGCTTACTGCGCGCTTCGACTGCGCCTCGGACTGAGCTCAAAATTGCACGTCTTTACGATTAGAATATGAAAAAAAGCTGGCTTGAAATTACAGCAGAAGTATTCTAGCGGAATGCGGGGGAAAAGAAAACCCCCGCGAGTAGAGATCTATTTTTGATGGAGGGCAGTCGCCAGGTTGTGCATGGCATCCTTGGTGGTATCGCGCGAGAGGGCCATAATCTGGTCTTTGATGGCGAAGGGGTCGCCGACCTGGCGGAAGATGAAGCGCTCTTCCTCGGCCGCTGTCTGGACATAGACGTCGCCGAAATTGAGCATGGTCGGGATGAGACCGCTCACCTTGCCCGTGACGTCCTGGACGCTCTCGAAACGCAGTTCGCTAATATCACGGGTGAAGAGTCCTTTCTGTTCGATATTGACGATGCGCTCGTTGGTGATGATCCAGACGTCGAAGTAGTAGTCGATCCAAACGAGGAAACCGTAGAGCCACAGAAAAAGGAAAAGCGTGTTTTGGGCAAAGAGGAGAAAGGGCAGGAGGTGGGTGTCGATACTGTCAGGAAACATGAGGGGGATGACAGAGAGACTGCCGACCAGGAAAAAAATGAACAAGAAGACAATGCCGAGCTGAACGAGGATGTTGAACCAGTGGCGATGGGTGACGCGCAACACCTGTTCGTCCTCGTGTTGGCCCTGGAAATGGAAACGACTGAAGGTCTGTGGGGATGGCATAGCAAAAGGGATTTAGCGAGAAAAGGAGGGCGGGAGGAGGGTGTCGAGTGGCAAGGAAAAAAAGATAGTGGCGTTGGTGAGGACGAGCACCGTGAAGACAGTCAGAAAAAAGATTGTGCTCATGACCGCCACCTTGCGATTGAGTGAGTAGCGCAGGAGGTGAAAAACGATGAAGAGCGCTAGGGTGAGGTAGCTAAAAAAAAGAAACGTATAAAAAAGGCCAACGATGAGACGCATAGTTTTTGTTTTTCCGACTCCGTCATTTTACCACCACCTCGGAATAGCTACAACAATTTTTCTTGATGGTCGGCGGGCATTTTTAGCCCCAGATGTGTGAAGCCGGCTTCGGTCACGACACGGCCGCGTGGGGTGCGAGCGAGGAAGCCGAGTTGGATGAGATAGGGTTCATAGACATCTTCGATCGTTTGCATTTCCTCGCCAGTGACGGCAGCCAGGGCCTGGATACCAGCTGGACCGCCTTTGAATTTGGTGATGAGGGTATGGAGGATGTGACGGTCGGTTGGCTCGAGGCCGAGGTGGTCGATTTCGTAGAGGTCGAGCGCTTCCCGGGCGAAGGTGCCAGAGATAGAGTCAACATTTTTGACTTCCGCATAGTCGCGCACTCGTTTCAGAATGCGGTTGGCCACACGCGGGGTCTGGCGACTGCTCCTGGCGATCTCCGAGGCACCGTTTGCGTCGAGGCCGATACCCAAGATATCGGAGGAGCGTTTGACGATTTGTTCGATGTCCGTGGTGGTATAAAATTCCAAACGATGGGTCGAGCCGAAACGGTTGCGCAGGGGATTGGACAGAGAACCGAGGCGAGTGGTGGCGCCGATCAGGGTGAAACGGGGCAGATCGAGCTGGATGGTCCGGGCCGCCGGCCCTTTGCCAATGATGATATCGAGCTTGTAGTCTTCCATAGCCGGGTAGAGTACTTCCTCGATCATTTTATTGAGGCGATGAATTTCGTCGATGAAGAGGACATCGCCAGGCTCGAGGTTGGTCAGAATAGAGCCGAGGTCGCCCACTTTTTCGATGGCTGGTCCCGAGGTGATCTTGATACCGACACCCATTTCTTTGGCGATGATATGAGCGAGGGTCGTCTTGCCCAAACCGGCTGGCCCATAGAGGAGAACGTGCTCGATCGTTTCACTCCGTTTCTTGGCCGCCTGAATAAATATGTCGAGGTGGCGCTTGATTTTATCTTGACCGATGTATTCGTCAAACGTCTGCGGTCGCAGCGTGTTCTCGATGGTGTGTTCTTCTTCAGCCAGAGGACTGGTGAGAGGAGAGACGGGGGCGGCGCTCTGGGAATGGATCATAAGGGGAAGCGTGAGACGTGTTTACTACCCTTTCAGTATATCATCGCTTTAGAAGCCGAACAACTCTGGCCTCGAGAGTGGTTTGGAAAAAAATGGATTTGACCTCATGAGAAATTCCACCTCTCTACCATAGACTATGGTGGCCTCAGGAATGAGAATTTTCCGCTTGTCTGAGGGATTATTTTTACAGAACTCTCAAGGGGTTGACAAAGAATTAAACTAGTGCTATTATTAGGGGTCGCTTAAAAAACAAGGAGGCCTATTGCCAGAATAATAGGACTGCTTCACATGTAGACAATTGGGGATTTCTATCTTTTATCCTCAATCACGGAATTGTTGCCAAGATCCGGGTAGGGTGGTTTCGGCTGCGCTATACCTCGACACCTTTCCTTTCCTCTCGCTCCTATGCTTGAGGTTTTGTCTACAGCTGAAGCGGCGAAGAAAAAGTCCACCACATACTATGTGGTGGACTTTTGTTTTATACCGCGAGATTACTTGGTGAGGGCAGCACTTTTGGCGAGCGTTTCCTGGATACCAGCGTCGGAGAGAATATCATCATAAAGACTCTGGAGGGATTCTTCTTTGCCGGCGCTCTGCCACACTTCGTCCATAGTGGTCAGACCATCGATGACTTTGAGGACACCGTCTTGGCTCATGGTCATCATACCGTCTTCGATAGCGGCGCGGCGGATTTCATTTTCCAGAGCGCCAGAGGAAATGATTTCAGACATCTTCTCGTTCACCGGAAAGACTTCGAAGATGCCTTTGCGCCCACGAAAACCAGAAAAGTTACAGTCGTTACAGCCCACCGGTTTGTAGAGAAGGGGGATATTGTCGGGGACGACGACCCCGGCCTTTGGTGAGACGAAGGAGAGAATCTTTTTGATGGCGTCGGTCGTCTTCTTTGCTGGTTCGTAAGAGGCTTTGCAATGTGGGCAGAGGACGCGCACCAGGCGCTGGGCGATGAAGGTGCTCACCCCAGTGGCGACAGATGAAGGCTTGGCCCCGAGCTCCATGAGCCGAGCGACCGAGGCAGCGGCTGAGTTGGTGTGCAGTGTGGAGAAGACGAGGTGACCGGTGAGCGCAGCATTGATAGCGATGTCAGCTGTCTCTTCATCACGGATTTCACCGATCAAGATGATATCGGGATCCTGGCGGACGATGGCGCGCAGACCCTGGGCAAAAGTGTAGTCTTTGTTTTTGGAGACTTCCGTCTGGATGATGCCGGGAAGGGCGTACTCGATCGGATCTTCGATAGTGATGATTTTGAGTGAAGGTTTGTTGACGCTGTTCAAAAGACTGTAGAGGGTAGTGGTCTTGCCCGAACCGGTTGGACCGGTGTTTAAGATCATACCGAAGGGCTTCTCGATCTGATCCTGGACTACCTCGTAGGCCCGACCACGGAGGCCGAGCTCTTCGACGGGGACAAAGGCTTCTGATCCGGAAAGGAGGCGCATGTTGATGCTTTCACCATGATTGCCAGGGATGATGTTGACGCGGATGTCGATGCGCTGGTCACCGAGTTCGATGAAGAAGTGGCCATCCTGAGAGCGGTCGCGGATATTCAATTTCATTTTGGCAATCATTTTGACGCGTGAGAGGGCGAGTTGGTAGGCGGGCTTCGGTAACTCGCCAATTTCCTGAAGCATGCCGTCGATGCGGTAGCGCAGACGCACCGAGCCTTCGAAGGGCTCGAAGTGGATGTCGCTTGAACGCAGTTTGTGTGCCCCGGCCAGAATGATTTCGATGATGCGCGAGGTAGGAATCTTGCTCACGTCGTTCTTCATCTGCAAGAGCTCGCCGAAGTCAGCCTCGAATTTTTCTAGGTCAGCCCCCTTGAGATTGACGTGCATGAAGTCGAGGCTTTCGATCAGTGGCTTCTTATCATACTCACCCCAGGCTTTTTCGATGGACGGTTGGGAGACGAGAAAGAATTGAGCCTCTTGGCCGTGCCCCTTAGCGAAAGTGGTGAGAAATTCCCGAGCCTCAGTGTCCTCTGGGTTGGTCAGTGCGATGCGGAGGAGCCCGCTGTCTTTTTGGAAGGGGGCGGCGCCGAGGCGCTTCGCGTCTTCTTGTGGTAGAAGGAGAACGATGGCTGGATCGATAGGAAAGACCGCCAGATCAAGGTAGTGGAGCTGGTGCGCTTTGGCCCGCTCGGCTACCTGCTCCTCGATGGACTGGGTGCGCATCTTGGCGAGCATTTCGTCGGCCTGCCCTTCTTTATCTCCCGAGGCAACGGGATCTTGGTGAACAATCTTAACCATAACATTTTGGTTTTTAGTGGTGATTGAGCTGGACGCAGTATTCCTGCATTGTACCTCATGGAGCCCCCGCAAAGCAAAAAAACACCCGGTTGCAACGGGGTGAGAGGATGAGGATCTATCTCCCCTTAGAGTTTGCTGGTTAAGAGGTCGCGCAGGCGCTCGACCACCAGCGCTTCGGCTTCGTCAAGATTGCCGAGAGTCAGCGTGAAGGCGAGGGTGTCACCATGGAGCGTGCCCTCTTTGAAGCGTTCGGCGAGGAGCGTGAGGTTTTCGCCGTTGGCGGCCTTGATCAATCCGCGAATCTGCAAGTGACTTTCTGGATAGAGGATCATGAAGTAGTTGCCGGAAGAATAATTGCCACGGATCTTGTCGAGCACGATGGGGAGATCGTTGGAACTGGCTCGTGCTTGGACCAAATCTTCGACGGAGACCTGGGCCCAGATGAGCTTGAGCTCCTCGTTCCATTTGACGCCCGCCATGACGCGACCCCAGAGTTTCAGGAGGTGGAGTGGTTGGGTCTTGTAAAGGGAGCGGATGATCTTTTGCTGGTCGACACCCTTGTCCATGAGGCGCGAGGCAATCTGGAGACACTTGGGAGTGGTATTCTTTTTCTGGAAACTCTCGGTAGCGCTCACGATGCCGGTGAGCAAGCACTCGTTCACTTGTTCATTGGTTGTTCCGAGCGTGTTTTTTTCCAACATCTCGGCAATGATCTCGGTGGTCGAGGAGGCAGTGATGTCGACCAGGTTGACCTGACCGAACAGTTCGTTATCAGGATGGTTGTCGATATTGATGATGGGCAGCTCGTAGAAGATGTCGGGGTTTTCCTCGTAGATTTTGCCCAAGTGTTCTTTGTCTGGACTCCCGACGATGATGGCCAGATCAAATTTGAACTGGGCAGGAATAAATGAAAAATCACGAGGATCGATGGAGCCGTTTTTTGGTGTCAGATAGATACGCAGTTCCTCGGGCGTCGTCTCGGTGCGTACGTTCATTATTTGGTTGCGCACCGTGCTGAAAGACAGGACGAAATCACGCGCCCCGGTGATGGTGGGAAGGAGATTGTCCGGCGGCGTGATAAAAGAAAGGAGCTCTTTGTCCTTGGTGATGTTTTCTCCGGCCAGATGAACGTCCTTGCCGAGACTTTTCAGAAAAAAGGCCAGCGCGTAAGCGGTTGCCAAGGTGTCGCGGCTCGGGTACGAGGAAAGGATGATGAGCGGAGTCGCGGATTTCTTGAGCAGTTCTTCGAATTGTTGGAGGGAGGAGAGGGACATGGCAGGGAAGATGTCAAAACCAACGTATTAAATAGCCAGTGTGGCGGGGCTGTCCTGGGAAGAAAAAGACAGATAGTCAAAGGTAGCAGAGAGCGGAGTCGCTGTCAACCACATCGCTCGTGAGCGACGGTGGTCAAACAACTCGCCTTTATTCTTTAGTATTCTGGCTGGGTTAGTTCGCCAGAAGCAGTATTTTGCGCTAGGATATCGGTAATATGAACGAACAAACGACAACCCATTCAACCGAGGCCACACGGAGCTTTGGTCAAAAAATCGCCGGTACCGTCGTGCCGGGCACACTCCTGTGTCTCCGGGGTGATTTGGGCGCGGGTAAGACGACACTGGTCCAGGGTCTCCTCGAGAGCCTAGGTGCTGCCCGCCCTTTTGTGAGTCCAACTTTTGTCATCATGAAACAGTACGATCTGCCCGCGCCGAGTGTGACTGGTATCCGGCGCGTCTATCATGCCGATGCCTACCGGGTCGGAGAGAAAGATTTCTGCGAGCTTGGCTTCAGTGAATGGTGTGCCGACCCACAAGGGCTAGTCATCCTCGAATGGCCCGAGCGCATCGGAGAGTTACTGCCAGAAAAAAGAATCGATATCACTCTCACGTCACTGTCGGAGAATGAGCGAGAAATTGAAATAAGAGAAAAAACCGCCAGGGCGTGAGCCTAGCGGTGTGATGAGCGAGACAACTCAGTCGTTGCCGAGGGCTTGCCAGTTGTATGCCGTCTTGGTGACGTACTGATGGACGCGCCCCGGCATCTGGAACTGCTCGATGGCGCCTCTGGCAATCCAGTTTTCGGCGGCCCGTTTGCAGGGAGCTGGCTCAAGGTCGGTGATATACTGAAGATACAGTTGAGCCAGGGTGGCGCCACGACGCGGGTGGAAGAGGTAAGCGACAACTGATGTTGTCGTCT
>JAYVWV010000059.1:0-3473 GCA_043785755.1 Candidatus Moraniibacteriota bacterium | reverse complement strand
CACCTCATCGCCGAACAGGCAATGGTGCGCAGTGGAATGCTCGGCAAGCGTCATTTTCAGAAATCATTTCATTCTTTCCCTTCGACCAAAAAGCGAACGCTGCCACAAGGAAAGGCGCCGCAAGAGGAGAGTGAACCACTGGTGCCGCTTGCGGCTGACCAAGTGCGGCCAGGTGATATGGTGGAGCATCCGCAGTTCGGAGCGGGCCTCATCGTTTCGATTTCCGGAACGCTGGCCACCATCGCCTTCAAACGAAATGGTGTCAAAAAAATGATGCTCGGGGTGGCTCCCTTGCGGAAGCAGTAGACAATCAACAGTCAGCAGCGAGCAAAAGTAACAGGCAAATGACAGAGCCCGTTGATTGCTCATTGATTACTGCTTTTTGCGCCTGGCATGGAATGTCTGATGGACTTCCTTCAGGCGTTCGTTGGTGACATGGGTATAGATCTGGGTGGTGGTGATCGAGGCATGGCCGAGCATGGCCTGGACGGAGCGGATGTCGGCACCGTTCTGGAGGAGGTCGGTCGCGAAGCTGTGGCGCAGGGTGTGTGGGTGGACATCCTTCACAATGCCGGCTTTGGTTGCATAGTATTTGACGATACGGGCAATGCTGCGGACCGTCAGGCGCCGGGTCTCGCGCTCCGCGCTTTTTTTGTTGACGAGGCCTTTCTTGGGGTAGGAGATAAAGAGAGCTGGATCGACGTCACTTCTCCCCGCCAACATGGTGGCCAGGGATTGTTTGGCGCCGGGCGAAATGAAAACGATGCGCAGTTTGCGCCCCTTGCCGCGGACACTGAATTCTTCTTTGTCCAGGTTGACATGGTCACGATCGAGACTGACCAGTTCCGAGACGCGGAGCCCGGCGGAGAAAAGGAGCTCGAGAATGGCTCGGTCACGCAGGATTTTTGGGGTTTTCCCGGTAGCAGCATCCAAAAGACGCATCACCTCATCGTATTCAAGAAAGGCGATCTGACGATCCTCTGCCTTGCCAACCTCGATTTTTTCGGCTGCCAGCACCTTTACATCCTGCTTGGCCAGGTATTTGAGGAAGGTGCGGAGCACAATAGCGTGGTAGGACTGGGTATTTTTTTTCAGTCGCTCACCTTGCCTGTTTTCTTTGCGGTTTAGGAAAAGACGGTAATCTCTGACCTTATCGGCCGTGATGGCAGCGGGTGTCTTGATTTGACCCCAAGTGAAGAATGACTGAAGGACACGGGCATAGCTCGAGAGGGTGCGTGGCGATCGGTCAAGCTCGATTTCCAGGTGTTCCAGAAAATGTTTGGCGAGACCCTCAATTTCGTTTGTTGGTTTTTCGAAAGGGAGCATGAGACAGGAGGCTTATAATATTATAAGACATTGGTATTGTAGCATATCAAGAGTGAGTATTCTGAATGAACCTGAAGGCTGGTCGGTTCCTGGCTCCCGGGTCTAGGCCCGGGATGACTCGCAAAAGGGAGTCAGGGTGAATCATGCAGCGGGATCCTTCGCTACCTCGCAGGCTGCAGAACACTCGGGGTGACCGGCCAGGGCCGGTCAGTTATACACAGTAATAGTGCTCTAAATAAGCCAATAATGAGAAAATTCGTGACTATTCTTCTTGACGGATGACTTACAAAAAGATATACTGACTTCTGTAAAAATTAGGGGAAAGGCCACAATGGACGTTTCAGGCTGAATCACTTCAGTCAGACCGTTCTCAGGGTTTTTCCTAAGCGAAAGGTCGAAGTTTTATTCGTACCAAGCTTTTCTTCCAAGCTCTCTGTGCGCGGCTTCCGTTTCTGAGGAAGCGTGCCAAGGGGGTCAAAGAAAATAGGGGCAAGGCTGCCCCTCTCCACGCTTTGCATACGCGGATTCACCACGGGCAATCGCGTTTCCTTCAATTTATCAAGGAGATTTCCGGCTATCGGGTCGTTCGCCTGTTCCGGAGCTACTCCGCTTTTTCTATCGTTACATCGAGTGCTCTCTTGGTCTCGGCCAGTAATTTCACCCAAGGCAAAGACACAGAAAGTCTACTTTTTGGCTACATAGGGAGCCAGAACACTTCAGCCGAAGTGGCCCTTTCTGATAAGCATCGCATCGCCGCTCAGGTCACGAGGAAAGAAAACCTTTCCCTGGTGCCTTTGGCCAGTAGCGTGAGCACCGTCGATCCCGAGCAGAAGGATGAGACATCGCTGTTTGATATCCAGAGTAGTGCCCTGGAAAACCAGGTGATGCTTTCGACTCAGAGTGGCTCGGCCATTGCTCGTGACCCGGAGGAGGATGGTGGCGTCAAGATCTATACCGTCAAGCAGGGCGACACGGTGAGTGGCATCGCCGCTGCCAATAGCATCACGGTCAATACTATCCTGTGGGCCAACGACCTGGACAATGTCGACCAGATCAAACCGGGTGATCAGATCTTTATTCTCCCTGTGGCAGGGCTTTCTTATGCCGTCAAGCAGGGTGATACGCTCGATTCTATCGCGGCCAAATATAAGGCCGAAAAAGATAAGATCATCGCTTTCAATGAATTGCCAGCCAATGGTGACGTCACCATTGGTGATATCATCATCATTCCTGATGGTAAAAAAGAGTATGCGACCAAACCAGCGACTACGGGGAGTGGCCTGGAACGCCGTCAGTATGCTACCTCGACGGGGGGTGCGGCCACTGATATTTCTTCGAGCTCCCGGAAACTTGATGGCAAGGCGGGTGCTGGACACAGCTTCCCGTATGGCTATTGTACTTGGTACGTGGCGCAGAAACGCTACGTTCCTTGGAGTGGCAATGCTGGATCGTGGCTCTACAACGCCAAGGCACTGGGCTACCGCACTGGCCGGGCACCGGCCGCTGGCGCTATGATGGTGACGACCGAGAACCGTTTCTACGGTCACGTGGCCCTGGTAGAGAAGGTGAGTGGTGACACGATCACGGTGAGTGAAATGAACTACGTCGGCTGGGCCAAGAAGAGCTTCCGCACCCTCTCGGCCTCCAGTCGCTTCATCAAAGGGTTCATCTATTAGGAAGAGTGAAGCAGAAATCGTGAGTCATGAATCGAAAGTGCGGACACGGGCCTGATGCACACACTAGGTAACGGTCGTGGTATGGTGTGTGCAAGGGGAAAAAGAGAAGAGGAAAGAGGGGGCGTGGCATGCACACACAGAGTAACGACCGTTACCTAGTGTGTGCAAGGAGGAAGGAGGGGAAGAGAGGGAAAGATGAGGTGAGGGAAGGGAGACCAAGAGAGATTATTGAGAAGGTCATGTGGGGTTCTCGAGAGAGGACTTTTTTGTTTTTCAGTTTCATGTTTGTCGTGGTATAATATGAGCTGAAGAAGCGATGATGGGCGCAGGACGCCTGAGTCTCTTAGATTTCTGATACGTACCTGGCTCTGTTTCATGAGAGAGGGTGTCTCACTTTTGTGCACCGTATGTTTTCCCTCAAAAACAAAAAACAAAATCGGGTGGTATTTATAACGGCCCTGCTCGTTTTCG
>JAYVWV010000058.1:0-4621 GCA_043785755.1 Candidatus Moraniibacteriota bacterium | reverse complement strand
AACCCCGGCGACTGACAATAAAAAATTGAGCGTATTGGTAAGAACTTTAGAAAGAGGCACCGCGTCTTCGATGACGCCGGCGGCATGAACGGCATAAATAGAAAACCAAGCTGTCATAGATCTAGCGATTCGCGTTGGAACTGGTATCACAACTGAATTTGAAAGCGCCATTCTGTACTAACCCAGCGAGTGGTTTCCCTGCCGTGTTATCGACGAGCACCGTCAGGACGATGTTGACGATGAGCCAGGCTGAGAGCATAACGGCGAAACCGATGAGGGCCGCTTTGATACCGCCCTTAGCCGTCTGCATCATCCCTTGGTCGCCGGCCGAGATAACATAGAGTACCGCCATAGCAAAAATGACCGTGATAGCGATAACCGTCATGATATCGCGTCCCCACGTGATGAGACCGTTCCCCGCCACGACGACATGACAGATAGTACAAGGGGCCTGCTGCGCCGGGTCATCCCCAAAGCTGCGTCCACAGGGGATAAGACCATCAGCCTGAGCACCCACCGGGACGAGAGCCAGCGTGGTGCTGAAAAAAAGAAAGAGACCGAAAAAAAGATGTTTCACAAGAAGACGATTAATGTCTGTTCCTCATCATTTTATCACGGAGCAGTGAAAAAAGAAAAGAAGCTCCCCAATAAAAAAACCGCCCTCGGAGGAGCGATTCTTATACACAGCGTGCCTACTTCTTCCGCCCCGACCGCACGCGATCAGACTCCGTCAGAAATTGCTTCCGCAACCGCACATTGTGGGGGGTCACTTCCAAGTATTCATCGGCCAAAATAATTTCGAGACCCCGTTCAATAGAAATCTCAATCGGCGGGACGAGTTTGATCGCTTCGTCAGCACCCGAGGAACGCATGTTACTCATAGCCTTGCCCTTGATCGGATTGACAGCCATGTCCGTGCCCTTGGTGACATTGCCCACCACCATGCCTTCATAGACTTCGGTAGATGGAGCGATGTAGAGCACACCGCGCTCCTGGAGATTGTTCAATGAAAAAGCCAGCGCCTTGCCGGTAGCCATCGAGACCATCGAGCCCTCTTCGCGTTTCTTGATTTCACCAGCATAGGGACGAAAACCCAAGACCCGAGCGTAGAGTGTGCCCTCACCACGGGTGTCCACCATGAACTCGCCGCGATAGCCCAAGAGGCCGCGCGTTGGTACTTCAAAAATGAGTCGGGTATAGCCGCCGGAGCCTTCCTTCATTTCCATCATGATGCCCTTGCGCTTGCCCATTTTCTCGATGACCGTTCCAGAAACAGCCAGCGGACATTCCACCGTCACCTCTTCGAATGGTTCCGACTTTACGCCATCGACATCCTTGATGATGACCTGCGGTTGCGACACCTGTACTTCGTAGCCCTCGCGGCGCATGTTTTCCAAAAGAATCGCAACGTGCAATTCACCACGTCCATAGACCTTGTAGTGATCATCGGAAAAATCAATCTTTAGTCCGACGTTGATTTCCAGTTCCTTCTCCAAACGCTCGCGCAACTGTTTGTTGGTCACGAACTTGCCTTCCCGACCAGCGAACGGCGAATCATTGACGAGAAAATTGAGCGAAATAGTTGGTTCATCGATGGCGATAATCGGAAGCAATTCCTGCTCCGGCGACACACAGATCGTATCCCCGATATCGATACCAGAAAGTCCGGCAATCATGACGATATCCCCCGCCTGGACCGTTTCCGTCTCTACCCGTTCCAATCCCCGAAAGGTGAAGAGTTTCACGATGCGGCCCGTTTCATTTTTGCCGGAAGCATTACGAATGAGCACGGGGTCATTGACCCGAAGCGTCCCTTCATAGACACGAGCCACGGCCAAACGACCGACGAAATTATCATAACCGAGGTTGAACGGCTGAGCACGCAAAGGTTTTTCGGTATCATGTAAAGCGGCTGGGACACGTTCGAGAATGGTATTAAGGAGGGGCGAAAGATCTTTCCCTTCTTCCTCGAGGGTGAGCTTGGCAATCCCCTGTCGGGCAATAGCGTAAACCGTCTTAAAATCGAGCTGCTCATCATTGGCTCCCAAGTCGAGGAACAGTTCAAACACCATTTCCTTCACTTCTTCCGGGCGAGCAGCCGGCTTATCAATCTTGTTCAAAACAACGATCGGTTTCAGTCCGAGCTCAAGAGATTTCTTCAAAACAAAGCGTGTCTGAGGCATCGGTCCTTCCTGAGCATCAACGACCAGCACCACGCTATCAATGGAACGGAGCACTCGCTCCACTTCCGAACCGAAGTCCGCGTGCCCCGGCGTATCGACAATATTGATCTTGGTCATTTCTCGTCCTGAATCAGCCAAAGGCCAGAAAAGGGCGGCGTTCTTGGCATAGATGGTAATACCGCGCTCCTGCTCCAGAGCGTTTGAGTCCATGGAGACACTGTCAGAAGTCACCATACCGGTTTGACGCATCAAAGCATCCGTGAGGGTCGTCTTCCCATGGTCAACGTGCGCGATGATGGCGATGTTCCTGATTTCCATAAGCGATTTCACTCTTTAAAAACACCGTCCACAGAATCGAAAAAAGGCGTTGCAGCGCCCTCTTTTCGTATGCGAACATCAAGCGCTAGTATACCCGATGTGAGTCGTTTTGGCAAGTCGGCTATTTCCGCGTCAACAGATTGATGCGGTTGGCAGCCGTGGTCAGGGCGTCCTGAATCGTTTTTTCCCCACGCCCCACACTGTCGATCATATCGATGAAGATACCATCCACGGCCTCTGGATTCCCCTGGTACCAACTCTTGGCGATGAGATTGCCCGTTGCAAAAGGCGACAGATTGATATCATTTTGTTGCACCGCCACCAGATCGCGCCGGGCCGCCGGTTTATGCGTGGCATCGAGGTACAGTTTCGTCGGATCGCTCGCCAGTGGGAACTCTTTGCTCGTGCCGCTCAAACCATTGACGAGTGTCACGGTCTTATTCTTCCCGGCCAGCGCCAAATACTTGAGAAATTGCCAAGCCTCGAAGGTCCGCAGGTAATTCTGTTTCTGCGGATCGACCGGGGCCGCTGCTTTAGTACCAACGGCTGGTGGTGGCAGTGGCTTGTCCTTGGTCACGGCATAGCCCCAGTAATTGGCCACATTGGCGGGAGCGGCTGGATTGAACTGTGGCAATGGCACTACCCCGATGTTGAGCTTGGCGTTCTTCTGCTTGGCCTCCTCAAGCTTCCAGGAATAATTGATCATCATACCGAGCGTCCCTTCATAAAAAGCGTCAGTGGAATAATGCGCGCGGGCATTCCAGGAGTAGAGGGGCGAACCAATCCGAGCAAACTGTGCGTAATAATCAAAGGCCTGCTGACTCCCCTCACCCGAAAAATTTATTTGACTGTTGCCATTGGCAGGAGCAAGGGTGGCTCCATGCTGGAGCATCAGTGTCTCCAAAATATACGGGGAACTGTTGACGTTCCCCCCTGTCCCAAGAGCAATCCCGGAGCGAGTGATAACGCCGTATTGATCGATAGCGTTTAATTTCTGAGCGGCCTTGGCCACGTCGTCCCACGTCTCTGGCACTTTGGCGATACCAGCCGCGTTAAACAGATCCTTGTTGTAATAGAGAGCCAGGGAATCAACCGAGGTGGGGACACCGTAAATCTTCTTGTCACTGCCGATAAAATCGGTGGCCGCGACATCGACGAGTGTTTCCCGATAACCTTTTTCAGTCAAAAGAGTGTCCGGTGCAGGCGCAGATTTGTCCTCGAAAGCACCCCGCCAAGAATTACGGAGCATAAAGATGTCCGGTCCCTTGCCTGATGCCAGGGCATTGATCAGATCTTCCTTGTACGTTTCCGGCGCCAACTTGCGATAGGTAATGGTCTTGACGTAGGGATTGATCTTTTTATAGTCAGCAATGATCTTAGTGTAAGCGTCGCTATCATCAAAAACACCCCAGATCTCGAGTGACACCTGATACCCTTCTGGAACAGTCGGCTGAAGCCCGCACCCAGAGAGAAAAAATGCTCCACCAGAAAGGAGTACCAAGAAGAAGATTCTTTTCAAAATATTTCCCATCATAGTATTATTTCTTGACCACAAAAGCGTAATGAAAACCGCCAACGGAAAGGTCTTGCTCCACGGTCATGCCCGCTTCCACAATGAGTTTCTGGAGCGTTTCTTTACTGAGACGCAGGCCCTTCTCCGGCCCCACCAAGGACTCGTCCGGGTTCCACTCCATGATCAGTGCTCGGCCACCAGGTTTGAGCACCCGAGCCACTTCGCGCAAGATAATATGCTTCTTCAAATTCTGAAAAAGAATGTCCTTCAGAATGACCCAGTCCACACTGACCGGAGCCAAACCAGAACCCTGTTCCTTCTCGAGGTTGACCCGCTTGGTAACGACATTATTCAGATTGAGTGACTTGGCCCGACTGGCCACTGCTTCCAGTGCCGACGGCAAGACGTCCAAAGCATACACCAAGCCATCACTCCCAACCCGTCGGGCGAACTCAAAAGAAAAATAACCAGAACCACACCCGAAATCTGCCACCTGGGCGCCAGAATCCACCGCCAACCGATTGACGACCGCGGCCGGATCAGCAAAATTGAGGTCTTGCGCCGTATTCATAGAGTATGAGAGAATTTTTTATCTTTCCAATAAGCC
>JAYVWV010000057.1:0-5223 GCA_043785755.1 Candidatus Moraniibacteriota bacterium | reverse complement strand
GCTACCAACGGACGCAGCCGGCTCACTTCACGTTCGTTCGAACCAAACATTTTTTCCAAAAATGACATAGGACAGAATATTCACAAAGTCAACAAAAGTTCCTGTAGTGTAGCAGAAATGAGAGGCACCGTCAAAAGAAAAATCCCGCCCGGTGAGCGAGATTTATCCTTTTTATAAGCCTTAGAAACGGGCGCCTTCGTCCATCACCAGTTTCTTCTTGATAGAACGCTCGCCGCGCAGTTTGAGGTCATGACTCCTGTTCTTCTGTTTCCCGATCTGGCCCTCCAGTTCATCGATGACAAGATCGGTTGAGCCCTCGATGCTGACGGTCGTCTCTTCAGCTCGGAACAGGTCGTGCGGCGTCTTGATCATAATCTCAACCCGGAACTTGCCCTGTTTGTTCTGATTGATCTCGATCTCGAAGTCACTCACCTTGTCCACCAACTTCTCCACCCGCTCCAAACGCTTCAAGATATAGTCCTTGATCCGTTCGTCCATCTCCACACCCTGCGCTAAGAATCGCACATTCATAATGGGTACACATTACGGAATTACTCTTTCAGTATAGCACTCGCCCACCTGTGTGAAAAACAGTGATATTGGGTCTGTTTATTAGAGCCCCGAATAGGAAGAAAGAGTGCTCAAAAAGAAAGGAATGGCAATGATGAGGCCAATAAGAGGCACAACGAAGGCCACCAACGTCCCGATCATCGTCCACAGAAAGTACTTGCGTGTCTTCTCCACTGACTGATAGATCTGCTCCAACTTCTCGTCCTGAGCCTGTATTTTTTGTAAGAGTTCTGGATCCATAAATTTTATAAAATTATATATGTTTTCAGTATATCACGCTGTAATACAGTCTTGAGATAAAAAAGAGGACGCTGAACTTTCTCCAGGGTCCTTATTCCATCTGTCTGTGCGAGTCCTCGGGTGATTCCACCATCTGAGGTAGGGAAGATCTCCCATCCCCCATCTCTTGCAC
The DNA here is from genome assembly GCA_043785755.1 of Candidatus Moraniibacteriota bacterium. GTDB lineage: Bacteria > Patescibacteriota > Minisyncoccia > Moranbacterales > UBA1568 > UBA1568. Next base: position 4,241 of record JAYVWV010000057.1, on the reverse strand, counting down.
TACTTTCTCAGTGATCTGAGTTGGGTGCATATCCGGAAGAGTGCTTGTGTAATGAAACTTTTCCAGCCATGCCCCGAGGCAAGCAGCGGAACACAGGCGAATCTCGTACAGATCAGGATACCCATCGCACCAGTGAAACGGCCCTCGACACTGAGGGCATGTGAATGGAAGAAATCCCATCATGACCTCCTTATTAAAGGACTAGTAAAGATACATTGCTTTTCAAAACCCGACAAACTGCACTTCTTCCGCCAGGCGCACACTTAATTCATCGCGCACCCGGGTCTTGACCAGACTGGCTAACATGAGGATGTCTTTGGCTGTGGCTGTTCCCGTATTCAAAAGGTAATTGGGGTGCTGCTGACTGACCATAGCCCCACCAATGCGTTTGCCTCGCAGCCCCACAGAATCGATGAGCCACCCGGCTGGTAATTTGCCATCCTTGGAAGTCGTGCCGGTATCCTTCTGAAACTCAGTCAGCAAGTGTTCGTCCCTAACTACAGGGTTCATGAAGAATGACCCGGCACATTGGGCACGCTGGGCATGTCTGGACTCTCGAGCAGCCACGGTTTCTTTGATAATCCGCTCCAACTCATGGGTATCCCCCTGTGCCAAGGCAAGCTCTGCCGACACGATGACCAGGGCAGGTTTTTTCTTAAAAAGACTGGAACGATACGCAAAAGCGCAGTCATCATGTTTAAATTCTCTCAGCATGCCACTATGACGATCAAGTGCTTTCACAGAAACGATAGAGTCACCAATTTCAGTTCCGAAGGCCCCGGCATTCCCCCGGACAGCCCCACCAAATGACCCTGGGATGCCGGCCATCTTCTCGATACCCCGTAGTCCTGCCGCCTGGGCCGCTCGGACCACATCGAAAAGTGGCATACCGGCACCGACCGTCACCTTGTGGGCCACGATCCTAATGCCACCATTGACGACTCGCACCACGAGACCAGGGAAGCCCTCGTCAGAAAACAGCACGTTGCTCCCACCACCAAGTACAAAAAATGGCATTTGATGCTGCTCAGCATACTCAAAGGCCTCGGCCAGTTCAAGAGCGCCTGATGCCTCGGTATAATAGCGAGCAGCGCCACCAACCCCAAAAGTCGTGAACGGTGCCAACGGAACATTTTCTCGCAGCGCGACCATAGTTGCAAGGAAGAAACAGAAATACTACGGACAGAGCAATTATTTCTTGGCCAGTTCGTGAGCAATCTGCCACACGTTACCAGCACCTAACGTTATGATAACATCTTGCCGACCGATTGTCTTTTCAAGTTCCGAAACGAGCTGTCTTGTATCAGTGACATGTTCCGCCTTACCAGGAAAAAAGCGATTGATGAGGTCAACGAGTGCAAGCGAAGAAACACCGCCCTGAATTTCACGGGCACTGCCGTAGATATCCAAGATCCGCACCTGATCGGCGTCATCGAAGCTCTGGGCGAAATCGGTAAGAAGAGCTTTGGTGCGTGTGAAAGTGTGCGGATGAAAAATGACTGAGAGTTTCTTCTTAGGGAAGAGATCGCGAAAAGCCTTCAGGGTAACGCGAATCTCCTCAGGATGATGAGCATAATCATCATAAACGCGTGCCCCGTAGCGCTCCCCCACGTACTCGAAGCGCCGCTCCGTCCCAGTGAAGCGCTCCAGAGCACCAGCCAAACGTTCATTGTCTAACTTGAGAAACGACAAAAGAGCGATGACAGCCGTCGCATTGAGAGCATTATGGATACCGGCCAATCTCAGGCGAAAAGGACCAGACTGTTCTCCTTGATGAAAAACAGAAAATGACTGTTTGAAACCGTCCTCCTCATTGACGAAACCCATGGTGGCTGGAGTATAGGCCACGACCTGAAAGTCGGCTTCCGGCAGCGTCCCATACGAAATGGTCCGGCAACGGGCCGAGGCCGCGATACGAGCTACCCGAGCCGAGTCAGCACAATAGACGAGCACTCCATGCGCCGGGATGCGTGCCACGAAATCCATAAACACCCGTTCATAGCTAGCGACATCGGGGAAAAAATCAGGATGATCCCAGTCAGCGCTCGTCAGGATGACCGCATAGGGACTATATTCTTTCAATTTGTTCTGGTACTCATCGGCCTCAATGACCAGATAGTCGCCAGAACCGACCAAGGCATTCCCAGTCCAGTTCATAATGCGACTTCCCACAACAGCCGAAGGATCATGCCCCAGATACTTGAGCACATCAGCCAAAAGCGCACTGGTCGTCGTTTTGCCATGCGTACCACAGACAGCCAGAGTCAATTTTTCCCGAGTCAGAGCACCCAGGGCCTCTGGGTAACTCAGTACCGGCAATTTCTTCTCAAAAGCGGCAGCGAGTTCATCATTATTCTCCGGCGTATAGACCGTCGAATGGATGACGAGATCGGTATCGGCCGGAATATGCTCTGGATCAAACCCCTTCTGAACAACGATATCCAATTTCTTTAAGATAGCATCGGTGAAAAAAACTTCTTCGCTATCTGAGCCAGTGACCTTGGCACCACGCCGAAGGAGGAGCTCGGCCAAGGCTGTCATACCAGCGCCCTTGATGCCGATACAGTGGATATGTTTGGAGCGTGACAGCGAAGGGGTAGTCATAGGTGTCTAACGAACCATGAGGGCCTGGATACCCTGAGCAATGGTATCGGCCGCATCGGGATGATAAAAAGCGACAATCTTTTCGCCCAGGGCCGTGCGCAGGGCCGGATCATTGATGAGCGTCATGATTTTTTCGAAAAGCAGGTGCTCGCCTAAGTTTGGCTCTTCAATGACAAGGGCACCGCCGATTTCAGCGATACCGTACGCGTTCATGCGTTGTTCATCATTGGCTGCGGACGCCAAGGGCACCAGAATAACAGCCTTCTTGGTAGCGGCTAGCTCAGCGATAGTACCGGCACCAGCCCGTGAAAGGACGACCGTCGCGAGAGCCAACACATCAGCGAGTTCGTGAGCAGGAAAGAACGGCCGCACGACATACCCACTCTTCTCCGGATCAAAACCAAATTCTTTGGTGACCCTGAGAATCGCTTCATAATTCTCTTCACCACTCTGATGAATCACCTGCACACCAGCCTGCAAAAGATCCAAGAGAACCTTCAGTACCGCATCGTTTACAATGAGCGCCCCCTGACTACCACCGAGAACCAGGAGAGTTGGTTTGTCTATCGACAGACCAAATGTCTGGGCAGCGCGGGCCGCGGCACCCACAAGCAGCTCTCCTCGAACGGGATTGCCCGTGAGCGCTGTCTTAACTTGCGGAAAAAAGTCCCGAGCACTCGGGTAGGCGATAGCAATCCGTTCGGCGAAATGGGCGAGGAAACGATTGGCCCGACCAGCCACGGCGTCCGAATCATGAATGACTACCGGGATACGATAGAGCCAGGCAGCCAGCACCACGGGCACCGAAGCCGACCCGCCCTTGGCAAAGACCGCATCCGGCATAAAAAAGAAAAGCTTCCACAAAGCCTGAACGATCCCGATTGGCACCTTGATGGGATCGACAAAGTTCTTGAAAGAAAAGTAGCGCCGCATCTTGCCGGTCAAGACGTACTGGGCCGGTATGTTCTCTGCTGCCATCGCCTCACTCTCAAAACGTCCCTTCGAACCGATGAAGAGAAATTCTATCCCGCCGGGATAGAGCGTGCGCAAAGAACGCGCCACTGCGACCAACGGAAACGTATGGCCACCCGAGACACCACCAGTCAAAACAACGCGGGGAAGATTATTCATTTTTGTGAATGAATGAGGATTTTACCCCCTCAGTGTAGAGTGTTTGGACACATTAAGCAACGTACACACAGTATTGAAAAGACCTAGTCCCGCGATCGTCAGTTGTAGAAGTTCATCTCTGCCCCCCTATAATTGCATAAAACTATCTACCCTGCTTTTCCCCTCTCACAACTCATGTCCATTTGAGTATCTTTTCAGATTTCAAATGACACGAACTATGAGAGAGGCACCTGAGAGGACGTTGCCTCTCAGACGCTAGTGCACCCCATAGGTGCGCATCTTGTGGTCTACCACGTACGGAGGAATCTTCCCCTGCACGAGATAGTCGTCGACATCAACCGCCAGGGCCAGGTCGGTGATTTCACGCTGTGCTCCTTCGTAGGTTGTTTCACACGTTTTCGAGCAAGTACCCGCTTGAGTGTCACCTTCCTTGTAGTGACGGCCGTACGGGTACTGCATACCATTCTTGCACACCAGGCAAAACGAATGGATGGTGTACTTCTCTT
>JAYVWV010000056.1:0-5701 GCA_043785755.1 Candidatus Moraniibacteriota bacterium | reverse complement strand
TATACTATGCCCCGTCTGAATTGTTTCACGAACCCTTGCCCGAAACGCTCCTTGGTGCGGGCGGGCGAATCGTGCGTAATACCGTTATACCACACTCCGAAAAATCTATTCCACCCAATGGCGTTTCTTGATCTGTTCATCATCCTCCTTCTTGGTGGTGTCAATTTTTTCCTGAGCCAATTTCCGCAGTCCGGCCAGGTCATGATCTTGCAATTCCTGGGCTCGTTTGAGGAGGAGCTCGCGCGTATTTTTCTTTGGATCTTCCACTACTTCAGCCAAGAGAATGTCGATGAGCATGCCAATTTTTGGGGAAGGCGGCAACCCGAGTGTCTCCATCAGATCATTTCCTTTGATGGCGAGCATCTTGGCCGAGAGAGGGTCACTTGAGACCTTGTCGATCATATATTCGAGATGGCGGAGCTTGTAGGTCTTGCCTTTAGGGACACCGGAACCCAGTCTATCACCGATGCGGACCGCCATCAAGTCAGCCATATTCTCGAGGCCGACCCGTTTGATGAGGCGGCGCACAGACGCTTCTGTCACCTCATCGACATTGTAATAGAAGAGGTGGTTATCGACTAAGAGGGTGGCTTTTTTGATGATGGCTTTGGAGAAACGGAGGCGGGTCAAAGCTCGTTCGGTGATGCGGGCCCCGACGTGGTCGTGATTGTAGAACGTCGAGTTATAGCCATCGCCTCGTTTGGTTGCGGGCTTTCCGACATCATGCAGGAGACAGGCCAGGCGCACAGAAAGTTTGAGGGAGGGACACGTGAGGAGGGCGCGCAGGTTGTGTTCCCAGACGGTGTAAATGTGATGGAGATTTTGGGTGACGCCAATACCAAGTTCGAGTTCGGGGAGGATAAAGTGGAGCAGGCCAGTTTCGCGGAGCATGTCTATGCCAGCGGCCGGACTGTCGGAGAGAATAATTTTGCTCAGTTCATCACGGATGCGTTCTTGTGAGATATGGGCGAGGTTTGGGGCCAGAGCTTTGATCGCTTCGAGCGTGGCCGCCTCGATGTGCCAGGCATGCGATGGCTTGCTCTCAGCGGGATGACGCAGTTCGGCTAAGAAACGGACAGCGCGCATCAGGCGCAGAGCATCTTCGCTAAAGCGTTCCTCTGGTGTGCCCACGGTACGAATGACTCGCTCCGCGAGATCGGCCTGTCCTCCAAAGGGATCGACCAGTGTCCACGTGTCGCTGGTCGTGCCGCCGTAGGCCAGGGCATTCATGGTAAAGTCGCGGCGGGCCAGATCGTCTGTGAGCGAGGTAGTGAACGTGACAATTTTCGGTCGGCGTTTGTCTTCGTACTCCGACTCGGTACGATAGGTAGTGACTTCGATAATCTCTTTTTGGTTAGCCTGAGGGAGTGTGTCGGAAGGGGATTCTCCGGTATGCTCCTCCGCATCACTGGTATTTTGTTTTGGGCTGAAACGCTCAACTTTGACGCCAACGGTGCCGAAGGTATTTTCGTAGAAACTCTCCGGAAATAAGGCGAGGATTTTTTCTGGTGTGGCCGAGGTCGTGATATCCCAGTCTTTCGGTGGGCGTCCGATGAGGAGGTCGCGGACACAGCCACCGACGATGTATGCCTCAAAACCAGCCCCTTGCAGGACCTTGAGGATATTTTGAACAGGGAGGGGAATCTTTGAAAGCATATGAAGAATTCCAAATGTCAAAATCCAAATGACAAATGAAATCTAAAATCCAAAAGGAAAAATTTGAACTTTAGACATTAATTTCTTGATTTGAAATTTGGTATTTGAATTTTGGACTTTACAACGTTCGTTTCTTTTCTTCTTCTTTGAAACAGATGAGCGTATCACCGACCTGAATCTTGGCACTGCCTTCGAAGACGACACCGCATTCGTTGCCCTGACCCACTTCGTCAGTGTTTTCTTTGTTGCGCTGGAGGTTGAGCATCTTGCCAGTGCCTACGATCTCATCGCCACGTTTGATTTCGATCTGAGAACCACGGAGGAGTTTGCCTTCGCTCACCCGACCACCGACGATCATATCGTGTTTGCCATTCTTGAAGATAGCGAGGACTGCCAGGCGACCAGAATCAGTACGGACAATTTCTGGCGGCAGGAGAGCGGTGAGACGATCTTTCAGGGCATCAATCAGTTTGTAAATGATGTTGTAGGTGACGATCTCTACTTTGCTTGATTCAGCCATACGTTTGGCCACAGAGGTGGGAACGCTATTGAAGCCGACGAGCAGAGCATGGGCGGCTGCGGCTGTCCGGACATCGGATTCGGTAATACTTCCGACGCCCGAGCCGAGGATTTCGAGAACAACTTCATCGGACTCGATGGTGGCCAGGATTTGTTCGACCGCTTCGAGAGACCCCTGGACATCAGCTTTGAGGACGATGGTCAGTTTTTTCTGTTCTTTCTCATCGTCACTGTGGATTTTTCCAGTCTTACTTTTGACAGTGTCTTTGAGGAGCGCTTCTTTGGAGCGCAGACGTGCCAACCCTTTGCCACCGACGACCTGGACGACGTCGTTGGTGTGTGGAGTGGTGTTGAAACCGTAGATGGTGACTGGCATGGAAGGTCCGGCCACGGTGAGGTTCTTGTCGCTCCAGTCTTCGATACGGCGAATACGACCGAAGGCGCTGCCAGCCACGACATCTTGGCCGACCTTCAGTGTGCCGGTACGGACGAGAGCGGTGGCGACGGGACCTTTTTGTGGATCGAGGTGTGATTCGAGGATGACGGCGAAACCATCACGCTTCTGATCAGCCCGGAAGTCTTCTACTTCGGCGACCAGAAGAATACCATCGAGAAGCTTGTCGATGTTGATGTTGCTTTTGGCGCTAATTTCGACGCACATAGTATCGCCACCCCATTCTTCGAAGAGGATACCGTGTTCGGCTAACTCCTGTTTCACACGCTCGGGCTTGGCTTCGGGCTTGTCGATCTTGTTGATAGCAACGATGACGGGCAATTTGCGCTCTTTCAGGTACTCGATCACTTCTTTGGTTTGTGGACGGACGCCATCGTCGGCCGCTACCACCAGGATAGCGATGTCAGCGATGGAGAGACCACGTTTGCGCATAGCGGCGAAAGCCTCGTGGCCCGGAGTGTCGATGAAGGTGATCAATTCCTTGTGTTTTTTGGCCTGGTAGGCACTAATATGCTGAGTGATACCACCGGCTTCGCCTGCGGCCACACTGGTCTTCCGAATAGTGTCGAGGAGGGTGGTCTTGCCGTGGTCGACGTGACCCAAGATGGTAACGATGGGTGGCCGGGGCGAGAGGTTTTTGCCCGAAGTCTTTTCTTCGGCCAGCAGTTTGTTCAAGCCCTCCAAGGTGAGATTGCCGGCTAATGTCTCTTCGAAGGCTGGTTTGGCATCAAAACCGAGTTCGGCCGCGATGATACTCGCTGTATCAAAATCAATTTCCTCGTTAATGGTGGCAAGTATACCGTTTTTCATCAGTTCGGTGATGACAGTGGCTACGGGCACCTCCAACAACTCGGCCAGTTTCTTGACCGTGACGGAAGAAGGGAGGTTGACGATGACGGGTGCGGGAGGCATCGGGGTTGGGACCGTTGGTTCTTCGGTGGACATAGGAGAGAAAGTTTAGGTTGTTTGTGGGAAAAAATTAGATGATGGGTGGTTTTCCGTTGATAGCCTGACCGATAGCGGCTTTTTCTTCTTCGGTCAGCGGGAAACCGCTTTCTGTACCGGAGAGGACTGGCTTGGCATAAACACGGGTGCCTTCGCGTGTATGGAGCGAAGAGATAACCACTCCGGAGTTCTTGCCGTCGAGCAGGACAACGCTAAAACTCTGGTTGCCGCCGACTTCTTTGAAAGGATTGAAGCGGATGACGCTTACTTTATGCAGGCTTTTGAGACACAATTCTCGGAGCTGATTGGAAATCTCAAAAAGTTCCTGAATTTCCTGATCCAATTCGCGCACTTCCCCAAGCTGATCCAGAAGGATTTTTTCGAGGTCTTTGCCCTCTTTACCGGAGAAGAACACCCGGAGTTTCTCGGTCAAGCGGTGCTGACGGACCAAGAGCAGAATGACGAGGCCGCCAAGGACAATTTCCCCCAGAAAGAGAAGAATAACACTGACTTCGGTGAACGCGGGAGAAAGCCCTCCAAAAAAAGCGGTCATGGGGTAAAAATATAGCTTTGTTCGCTCACGATAGCACGATTTTGGCTTAGTGTAAAGCTCCCGACCCATAAAAGAGCCGTGTCAGGTGGGCAAAGGGAGATGTTACCCAATAAGCAAAGAAAAGCCTTTTGAGGGGTGGCTCAGGCGACTTTTGAATTTCTGGTGGAGGAGTTATTGGGCTGGTTGTTTTTTTGCCTTTAGCCTGCCCAATAATTGTTTACGAAGAGGATGATATCGAGGGCCAAGAACAGAACAGAAATAAAAATCCAGACTTGTTGGAAGAGCGTATTCTTATTTTTGGCCAGCAGGATGAAAATCGGAAAAAGGACCAGACTGTAGCGACCAATGCTCATAAGGGTTCCCGAGGTGAGGGCCGACAAAATCGTCAGCGACATGAAGGCGGCATAGAGAGCAGATACTTTTTTATACACCAGCCACAGCGCGACGAGTATGAATACTGTAAAAGAGATATCAATTCCCATGTTGACAATGGATGGATGGGAAAAGAAGGAGAAATGACTCTGATTGAAGGAGAACGACCGCCCCCAAGCGCTCTCAATTTTGAAAAAAAGAAAGGGATCATGAAATCTCCACCAATCGTAGAGAAGAAAGAGGCCGGTCCCTAGTGGCGCGAAGAATGCCGGTAAAATCTCGACGGTCAACAGGCCCCGCCACCCTTTCTGACGCCAAATCTCCCAAAGGATCGGGAGTGCCAGAAAGACGCCGTTACTGTGTGTCAGTGCCCCAAGGAGAGAAAAAGCTCCGGCAACGGGGAAGTTTTTACGTAAGGCGTAATAAAAAGTAGCAATGGTAAGGAAGAGAAAGAGCGCCTCAGTATAGACGACATTCAGAAAAAAAGCGGTGGGAAAGGTGAGAAGGAAGAGAAGCGGTAATTCGGGATCGATGTCTGGATGAAATTCTTGGACGAGTTTATAGAAGAAGCAGCAGGCCGCGAATAAGGCAAGAATGCTTATTACCCAGCCAGCCAGGAGGAAGTGGCCGAAAAATAATAGCCCGAGGGCTTTGATGAGGAAGGGATAGAGAGGGAAGAAGACAACGTTTGAGAGAGTATTGTCTGTTTTCAAGTAATAGCCATGGTGGACGATGTCCACATACCAGTACGTGTCCCAGCGATTGTGTATGTCGACTATGTCCCAGCCTTGCTTCACTGGAAAATTTTCTGGCGTCAGCCAGGTGTAAGCCGTATCGGGATTGAGATTAAAACGGTTATGCGCCACCAGACCGAAGACGTTTACCGCGATCAGCCAAGCGAGGACGAGTAACAATACTTTTTTCACTCTGGTTGTAAATAATGATCAGGGCCTTGCCTTATTTTTTGGCTATTTCACGATTGTTTTTGGCGTGTGTTGTTTTGCCCAGTCTTGAATTTTGCAATTTTGCGGTGTTTGCTAGACAAAGTTCGAATGTATTTCGAGTTGAATCCTGACGAAAGCCACTAATCGCACGCGCGGAGCGTGTGGTGACTTGAAACTGCCTCGTACGCTCCGATTGTGCGGTGATGCGAACCAATGTGCCTCGGACACGCTCGCGGACTCGCGTGTGCAAAAACCAAA
>JAYVWV010000055.1:0-2877 GCA_043785755.1 Candidatus Moraniibacteriota bacterium | reverse complement strand
GAGCGTTACTACGCCGCCGGGAAAATCAAGGGCTCGCGTTTTATCAAGCGTGAAGGCCGGCCATCGGATGATGCCGTATTGTCCGGTCGGGCCGTCGATCGTACGGTGCGCCCATTGTTTGATAGTCGCATGCGTAATGAAGTACAGGTGATTACCACCACCCTTTCCTATGACGGGGAGAATGATTCTGATTTGGTGGCCATGATTGGTGCTTCGGCTGCCCTGGCCTTGTCTGATATTCCTTGGAACGGTCCGATCGGAGCAGTGCGCGTTGGTATCGCTTCCGATGGTGGCTTTGTGCTCAATCCTTCCAGTGAAGAGCAGGTGGCAAGTCCTTTGAATCTGATGATTTCTGGCACTAAAGACAAGATCAACATGATCGAGGCTGGCGCCAATGAAATTACTGAGGAAAAAATGGCGGAAGCCTTCGAGTTCGGCTTCGTGGCTATTCAGAAGATTGCTTCTTTCATTGAAGATATTTGCAAAGAGGCCGGCAAAGAAAAGCGTGGGGCGGCGATGCTTCGCGGCTCTGATGAGTTCGAGGCTGACATCCGGCGCGTGGCGGTAGAATTTGGTTTGCCAGAAGCACTTTACTTGCGCCCGAAACAGGCGACAGAAGGCAAAGTGGCTGAAATCAATGCCGAGATTGCTGCCTATGCGGCAGAAAAATACCCCGGGCAGAAATACCTCTCTGAACTCCTCTCTATTATTACTGATGAGGTAGCTGATGAAGCGGTGCATCACAATATTCTGACCAAAGAAGCTCGGCCCGATGGGCGTGCTCTGACGGAAATCCGTCCGATCTGGTGTAAGGTCGGTATTTTGCCACGGACCCACGGCACCGGCGTGTTCACTCGTGGAGAAACACAGGCGTTGACAGTGACGACATTGGGCGCCCCTGGGGACGAGATGGTGGTCGATACGATGTCGACTGACGAAAAGAAGCGTTACATGCATTTCTATAACTTTCCTCCTTATTCAGTGGGTGAAGTGAAGCCGATGCGTGGTCCCGGTCGCCGTGAAGTGGGGCATGGTGCTTTGGCAGAAAAGGCTTTGATACCCGTTTTGCCGAGCAAGGAAGAATTCCCGTACACGATCCTCTTGGTATCTGAAGTCCTGGAGTCGAACGGTTCCTCCTCGATGGCCTCGACGTGCGGTTCGACTCTGTCCCTCATGGATGCTGGCGTGCCGATCAAAAAGCCAGTGGCAGGTATCGCGATGGGTGTTATCACCGGGAAAGATGGTTCGTACAAAGTACTCTCTGATATTCAAGGACTCGAAGATCACTACGGCGATATGGACTTCAAAGTAGCCGGGACCAAGGATGGTATCACGGCTATGCAGATGGATGTGAAGATCGACGGTTTGACACCGGCAATGCTGGCCGTCGCTATCGCCCAGGCTAAGGAGGGTCGTCTCTTTATCATGGACAAGATGCTCGCCGTTTTGCCAGAGCCACGTTCCGTGATGTCGCCCTATGCACCACGTATTATCACGCTCCATATCAACCCGGAGAAGATCCGTGATGTCATCGGCCCCGGAGGGAAGATGATCAATCAGATCATCGATGAGACCGGTGTTTCGATTGATATCGAAGATGATGGTTCGGTCTTTATCACTTCGACTGACGAGACAAGTGCCAAGAAAGCCGTAGAATGGGTACAAAATATCACGCGGGAGGTCAAGGCTGGTGAATTGTTCCAGGGACGTGTTACTCGTCTTATGAACTTCGGCGCTTTCGTGGAGGTGCTGCCTAATCAGGAGGGCCTCGTTCATATTTCGGAATTTTCCGATGAGCGGGTAGAGCGCGTCGAAGATATTGTCAAAGTCGGAGATATTATCCCGGTTATCGTCAAAGAAATTGATAGCCAGGGTCGTATTAACCTTTCTCATAAGGCCGCCAAGAGGAAAATGGAACAGGAGGGAGCGTAAAAGCTACCGAAAAGAATCATTCTCTTGTATACTAGGGGGAGGCGAATGCCTCCTCTTTGTTTTACCTCTCATGTCATTATTTTCAACCAAAAAAAACACAGACCAGGTTGGGATGGCTGCTATTCCGAACGAAATTATCGGATCGGTGATGGTTATGGGAGACAAGACAAAACCAGCGTCTGTCGCTGCGCCACTGAAAAATGCAGCACCGGCTCAGCCTAAGGTAACTGCTTCGGTCAGCCCTTTTCTCGGAGACACACCGCCAGCCAAAGAGGCTGTTTCTTCGCCAGTTTCTCCATCGGTGCCTTCTTTGACTCATACTAAGGTGTCAGTAAAGACAGAACATGCGATGAAGACATTGCCAGTGGTCTCAGATAAAATGACATCGGATTCTCGGCCCAAGGCGTCGCATTTTTCTTCTATGGTAGTCCCCGAAATTCCGTCTCTTCCTGCGTCTGAGCCATTGGCTCTGGCAGATTCTGAATTTGTGCGGATGAGCCGCTGGAAGAAAATAGTTCTTGGCTTAGGTATCGTCATATTTCTGGGGTCCTTCGCCGCCTTAGGGTGGTGGTACTATACGAAATATATACGGGCCACAGGGACAGAAGTGATTCCAGCACCTGTTATGCCTCAACCGAACCAGACGCCAGTTTCACCGGTGGTTCCAGCTACCCCTTATTCGGCTGATAACCCCAATTATCTGTCCGTGAACACAGAAACGGTGAATGCTGCTGAACTCAAAAAACTGCTCAGTGAAGCCGGGAGCCGCATGGTAGATGCCCAGATGGTTCGTCCAGTCGAGTTTCTTCTGACTGACAAGAATAATAACCCGATTGCCTTCAGTCGTTTTGCCTATCTCATTGACCTAGGTGTCTCGAAGGAACTTCTGGCGGTCATCGATGAATCATTTTCCTTGTATCTGTACAATAACGGTGGGAAGGTAGT
>JAYVWV010000054.1:0-20433 GCA_043785755.1 Candidatus Moraniibacteriota bacterium | reverse complement strand
CAATAATGGCCAGGCAATAGTTGAGAAAGCACCCATGGCTCAAGTGATAGCGCCAGAAAAGATGATGCAAACAGACAGTGTGTATACGAATACAAAATATGGTTTTTCTTTGACTCTGCCCAAGAGTTGGAAGAAAGTGAAAATAAGCACAAAGGAAGTAGAGATCCCAGAGGCGGAGGATAGTGAGCAGGGTATTTCATTCGGGTATGCCCTCGACCAGAATGACCCGAAATTAGGTCAAGTGGCATATTTATACGATATCTATATTTTTTCTCAAGCAGACTGGCTGAGGGTGGACCATGATATTTTGGTAAAAGTAGGGGAAAATGATGTCTACGTCTTTGCCTTCCTTCCAGCCAACGGTCAACTCGAGGCATATGGGTACTGGGATTATTGTCAGGAACACATTGCAAGTCAGCAAGAATTTTGTACTGCTTATACTGATCTAAAGAATGTTGTTTCTGGTCCATCGCCGTCAGAACAATTGCATTTTCAAACGATGGCGAGAAATATTCCTGAAGAAAGTGTCAATGGTATCTTGTATACTAATCATGAATATGATTTCCAGCTCACACTGCCAATTAATTGGGATGGGTATAGCGTGAAAAGCAGACTCGCGACAACGCTCAAGTACAAGAGTGTTTGTGAAGATGAACTTGATTTCAGCGTACCCAAATACGAGAATGTTTTTTCAATCAACGTCTGCCCAAAAGAACGGTGGACGAAATTGCAGAAGGATGCTGAATATATGGCTAATAGTCAGAATATCGTTTTAGGCGAGAGCGACGCGTACGTGTACGTCTTTCATCAGGGGATGCTCCTAGCGGGTGGGAGTCTTCCCGAGAATGAACCTGTTCTTGAAGCACAACTCAAAGCTGTCGATGCTATTAGAAGGTCATTCCAAACCTATTGGCCAACAGATAACTAGATTTTTCAGATGTAGTGGCCCGCTCAATAGCTTCCCCTAATTCTTGCTAACTCATCAGTTCTGCTACGATAGAGTTCCAGCTTTGTAAGACGTAGTCCACAATTCTTAATTAGCGATATAGTATAATCATTATAAAACATTATGAACGAAAAAATTCATTGGGAAAAAAATTGGTCTCTTGACAGTCGTCATGGTAAGTGTTGCTATCGTCGCTTTTGTGATGGGGAAAAATACTGGTAATGATGACAGAAAAACAGCTCAAAAAGTGTCTCTACCACAAATAACAGCACCAGAAAAAGTGGTACAGAGTGATAATGTACCCGAGAAAACACCTGATACAAATAAGCGTACACTTTCTAAAGCAGGAGCGGCTACCGCATTTGATTTTGATGAGAGCTCGAGAGATCTCCCTACTGTTACCACACAATCCATCTACCTAGCAGATCTCCCGGAGAAAGTAACAGAGGATGGCCCTTACCCTCTAGCCGACCGGAATACCTTTTTGACAAATAAAGGAGAGATTGATCGGGCTAAGATTGGTGATTCATGTGGCGTATTTTTTGATGGATTGCAACAGCTTGTGAGAGAAGGTGATTTTTGTGAAATTCAAAAGCATGGTGATGCCAAAGGCATTCTTGTGATTTTTGTGCCCCGTGAGGACAAAGAGTTTGGCTATATAGAATATAACTTCTATAAGGATGATTATTTGACGAGCATCAAGGGATCTTTTTCACGGAGAATACCTGGGAGTGGCAATTACAATACAGATACGTTTCTTGATATGAAAAAAGTTATAGACGCGTATACGAGCGGGGTAGCACTTAAAATTAAAACACGTCTCTATTTAGGAAGTGCTGATGATGAAAAAGAAGTAATCAAGTCTGTTGATTTTAACGAGTTTTTTTCACGATTTAGAACGGCTATAGATTCGGTACGTTATATAAAATAGTCTGCTCCAGGGTCATCCCGAGTTCCTGCCAAGCCGAGAGTTCTGCTATAATGAGGTTCCAACTGAGGGGCGATAGGCATCACTTCTGAGAGAGATTTTTTTGTATATGCTGAATTTGGAACGCAAGAGGGCGCTGGGGAAGAATATCTGGAAGTACTATGCCATGCGTACTTCTGCCAAGCGGGTGGTGTGGCCCATCCTGACTATCTTCCTGGTGCGGAATAGCTTGAGCCTCGCTGAAATCGGCATGATCTTTTCTGTCGGAACGCTGGTTGGACTCATTTTCGAAGTGCCAAGCGGCATGATTACGGACAGGATCGGGAGGCGCTATGCTCTGACGATCGCTTTCACGGGGCAGGCGCTCTCGATGTTTCTTTTCTGGCAGGCGGGAAGCTTCTTTGGGTTCATGATTGCCAATGCCCTGTATTATGCAGCCGGAACGCTCATGACCGGGACGGGTGAGGCATTTATCTATGAAACGCTCCATGAACTCGGTCGGGAAAAAGAGATCAAGAAAGTGACGGGCCGGGCAGTATTTATCGCCCAAGTATTCACGGGAGTCCTCTTTATCGGCGTGCCTTTTATCGCGAAGTTTTCTCTGGCTCTGCCATTTTTGATCAACACGTTTGTATTTATCGGAACCGCTCTTCTCGTCTTTTCTTTCTGCGAACCGGTGCGCGTGGAGAGTGTGGCGGAGATGGAGCTTGGTAAAGACAATCTCGGCTTCAAGACTTTTCTTACCAATCCTTTGTTGTTGAGTTTTAGTCTGGGACTGGGTTTCATTGGTGGCATCAACGGTATCCTCGAAGACTTCCGCCAGGTATATTTGGATTTCATTCATGTGGATATCATTTATTTCGGATTTATTTACTTGGGTTTGCGTATCTTGACAGGCTCTTTCGGGACGCAGGCTGATTTTTTCGAGAAACATCTCGGGAAACGCGGGGCGCTTCTTTTCTTGCCGGCTATTTCTCTCGTCACTTATCTTGGGCTTTTTGCTTGTAATTCTTTGTACGGGCTCATTTTTATCATGCTCGACGGTATCACTGGAGGGTTGGCTCGTCCTTTCGAACAGGAGTACCTCCAGAAGATGATTACTCATGTGAACCGAGTGACGCTTCTTTCGATTGATAATATGATCCAGGGGCTTGTTCGCGCTGGTTCGGTACTCCTGGGGGGATTTGTCATCAGTAGCTATGGCGTTCAGGCTGGTTTTCTTTTGGCCGCCGGACTTGTCCTTATTTTCGCTCTACCATTTCTTGTAGCTTTTCTCAGGCGCGCTACTCGCCAGGGGATGTTTGTGTGAGTGAGGTAGAAACAGTGCCTTTCTAGATGTCCTGCAATCTGTATCTTCAGTCAGAAGATTTTGGTGGTATAATGACAGTATTATGGGACTTAATAAGTAATCTCTACATCACTTCAAAAGACATAAAAGTCTCGTCGGAATTTTAACTTTGAGCATTATTTTTTATGAATGAGTATCTGGAGGTATTGAAGAAATATGTCGTATTCTCAGGGAGATCAGCACGGAAGGAGTATTGGATGTTTGTTCTTATCCATATTATAGTGATCCTCGTGCTTGACGTCGTATCCTGGGCGATAAAAATGCCGCTTGGTGTTATCTACGCTTTGGCGGTGATTCTTCCGAGTTTCGGCCTTACCGTGAGACGATTGCATGATATCGGGAAGAGCGGTTGGTGGTGTCTCATCGGGCTGGTGCCAGTAGTCGGTACCGTCGTTCTCGTGGTATTTGCGGTTATGGACAGTCAAACCGGCGACAATCAGTACGGGCCGAATCCCAAGGGTGTTCCGGCTGTCTAGCAGTCTTATTCCTCGATAAGGTCAAGTTTCCGAGTATTATTCTGACTCAATCACTACTGGCATGACAACAAGCGGAACGGTGGCTGACGTGGCTATCGGACAGCAGGTCGTGGTCAATAGTAAAAGCAGTGCCGATGGTAGCTTGGCTGCCCAGAATATTCAGATTCGTCCGGACCAGCGAAATTGAGGGGGATTGCTGCCGGGGGAGTTCAATTCTCTCAAAGGGATAGTTTCTCTTTGAGAGAATTTGTGCTATTATGCAGTACTTCTCATAGATGAGGGGATAAAAAATATCCGTGAATAGGTTTGTATGCAAAAAAAGACCCTGCCCATTCTTTTTATAACACTGTTGATCGATATGATCGGCATTGGCATGATCATTCCGATTATCCCGATCATCTTTACCGACCCATCATCACCATCTTTTTTGTTGACAGGGTACACTCAGGGGCAACAGTATTTTGTTGCTGGCCTTTTGACGGCACTCTTCGGCTTCATGCAGTTTTTGGGTGCCCCACTTTTGGGCGAGTTATCTGATGTCTATGGTCGCAAAAAACTCCTCACCTTGGGCGTGGGAGTGCTGGCGTTGTCGCAGCTCCTGTTTGGGTTCGGTATTGAGATCGGTTCGCTGTGGCTTCTCTTCTTTAGTCGGGCTATCGCCGGACTCGGGGGTGCCAACTTCAGTATTGCTCAGGCCAGTATTGCTGACATTACTGAGCCGAAAGATCGTGCTAAAAACTTTGGCTTGATTGGTGCCGCCTTCGGCATTGGTTTTATTCTGGGACCGACACTGGGCGGCTCCCTGGCTCATTTATTTGGGAGCGCCGCTGCGCCGTTTTGGGTGGCTTCAGCTTTTGGGGTATTGAACGTGCTGTCGGTTTCACTCTTTCTCCCGGAAACCCATCATAATCGCAAAGCCAAACACAATTTCCATTTTCTGAAGGGCATTCATAATATCATGGCCGCCTGGCGAGATAAGGATGCGCGACCGGTCTATCTTTCAAGTTTCCTGTATACTTCTGGCTTTGCCTTCTTTACTTCTTTCATTGGTATTTTTCTGGTGGCTCGTTTTGGACTCTCGGAAACTGCCATCGGTACTTTTTTTGGAGTAGTCGGTATGTGGGTCGTCATTACTCAGCTTTTTATTCTGCGTGTCTTGACGAAACATTATAGTGAAAAAACAATCCTGCGCTTCTCGCTCCTTCTCTTAGCGTGCGCTCTCCTGCTCTACCCCTTTGTGCCATCGGTCGCATTCCTCTATGTCGTCGTGCCGCTTTTAGCTATACCGAATGGTCTCTCGATGGCCACCATGGGTGCTTTGGTGAGTAAGAGTGTTTCGCCGACCAAACAGGGGGCGGCGCTTGGGATCAATGCTTCCCTGATGGCTCTGTCTCAGGGAATTATTCCTCTTTTGGCAGGGGGATTTTCTGGCCTTCTCGGTATACGATCACCATTCATAGCCGGGGCATTCCTCGTGGTGCTGGCCTGGTCCATACTCTTTGTTATTCTCAAGAGGCCGTAGAACAGCTTCGTGGAGCATATCTTTTTGAGTGGGAAACTTGCTTAATTGCTTCAGATACGGTACTCTGGTACGAGTAAGTCGTTGGAATGAGATACACCTTATGAAAGTGATTCTTTTAGCAGATGTAAAGGGTCTCGGCAAGGCCGGGGACGTCAAGGAAGTGAAAAACGGGTATGGGTTTAATTACCTGTTGCCTGAGGGGTTGGCTGACTTAGCGACGCCCGGCGCGCTCAAGCAGGCGACGGCGTTTGTGGCTCGACGCAAGGAAGAAGTAGCCAAAATGACCGAGGGTGCTCGTTCGACCGCCCAGGCTCTGTCTGGCAAGAAAGTTGTCGTCAAAGGGAAGGCAAAAAATGGTAAACTGTTCGGCTCTGTTAGTCAGGAAGAGATTGCCTCGGCCCTGAGTGAGATGGATATCCAGGTGGAAAAATCAGTCATTGTTTTGGAGAAGCCCATCAAAGAAGTGGGTGAATTTGCAGTGTCTGCTGACTTCGGTCATGACGTTAAAGCGAAGTTTACTGTCGTCATTGAGGCGGCCTAAAGCACCCGAGAGCTTTTTGAAAAGAGCCGCTCCTCTAGCCTGGTAGCGGCTCTTTCTCTGTAAATTATTTTTTTGACTGGTTATGACAAAACAAAAAACGAAGCGCACCAAGTACATTTTTGTTGTTGGCGGGGTCATGAGTGGCGTCGGCAAGGGGATCGCTGCGTCATCGATTGGAAAAATTCTTCAAGCTCGTGGCCTGACGGTGACGGCCATCAAGATCGATCCGTATATCAACGTCGATGCCGGCACGATGAATCCGACGGAGCACGGCGAGGTGTTCGTTTTGAAGGATGGTTACGAAACGGATCAGGACATGGGAAACTATGAACGGTTTCTCAATCTTGAGTTGACCCGGGAAAATTATATGACGACGGGGTCAGTTTATCAACGAGTGATCGAACGGGAGCGGAACCTGGAATATGCTGGAAAGTGTGTTGAGGTAGTGCCGCACATACCATTGGAAGTGATTAATCGGATTAAGGCTGCTGTCAAAAAATCACAGGCCGAGATTGCTATTGTGGAAATTGGGGGGACGATTGGTGAGTACCAGAATATCTTGTTTCTGGAAGCGATTCGCATGCTCAAGTTCGAGAATCCGGCAGATGTCAGTACCGTCATTGTGAGTTACATCCCAACACCATCGAAGGTGGGGGAAATGAAAACCAAGCCGACGCAGTATGCGGTCCGGACACTCAATGGGACTGGTATTCAACCGGATATCATCATTGCTCGGGCTGACCGTCCGCTCGATGAGAAGCGCAAGGAAAAACTGGCCCTTTTCTGCAGTGTTCGTCATGAGGATGTTATCAGTGCTCCGGATGTGGAGAGTATCTATGACGTACCAGTCAACTTTGAAAAGGATCACCTGAGTGATATTCTCATGAAAAAGCTCGGACTCAAGCCGAAGAAGCTCCTTGACTTGGGCGCCTGGGAAAAGAAGGTGCAAAAGATTCGGACGACTAAAGCAATAGTCAAAATCGGCATCGTCGGGAAGTATTTTAAGACGGGAGACTTCGTTCTTTCTGATGCCTATATCAGCGTCATTGAAGCCCTGAAACATGCGGCCTGTGAGGTCGGTCGTAAGGCAGAGCTTCACTGGATTGATAGTACAGATTTCGAGGGAAGCGCCAAAAATTTGGACAGCCTGAAGCAGTATGACGGCATCATTATCCCAGGCGGTTTCGGTAGTCGGGGTGTTGAAGGAAAAATCAACGCGATAGAATTTTGTCGAGAGAACAAGATTCCCTATTTTGGCCTGTGCTATGGCATGCAGTTGGCTGTCATCGAATACGCGCGGCACACCCTCGGTCTTTCTCTCGCTCATACGACCGAGGTCAATCAGAAAACGGCTCATCCGGTCGTTGACATCATGCCGGAACAAAAAGAAAACCTGCGCCAGAAAAACTATGGCGCCACCATGCGTCTGGGTCAGTATGAGGCCATAATTCTTCCCAATACGCTGGCCCAGAGGGCCTACGGAAAGAAAAGTGTGCTGGAACGGCACCGCCACCGCTATGAAGTGAATCCCGCGTATGTCGAACAACTGAAAAAAGCGGGGATGGTTTTTTCAGCTACTTCTCCCGATGGGGTCCTCATGGAGATTGCTGAACTACCGAAAGAAAAGCACCCCTTTTTCCTCGCCACCCAGTTTCATCCCGAATTCCAGTCATCACTCATGTACCCTCACCCGCTCTTTGTCGCTTTTCTTGAGGCATGTAAGAAGAGATAGTATGGAATCTTTTGATTTTAGAGATGGGAAACAACCTAAAGTTGAACTTAAGATGCTTGTTGATGAAGATCAGGAGGATAGGGAAAAGAGACTCGGTACAGTAGACCCTAAACTTTTTAGCGAAAAAGAGAGGGCACGCCACCAAAAAGCACTTGATATATTTGCTCAGTATGGGGAAAATCCTCAAGACTTTTCTTCCGAAGACTTGTACAACCTAGCTTTTCTCTTTCAGCATGGAGCAATTTCGGAAGATTATGAGAGGGCTCATACTTTAGCCTTGGAAGCAGAAAGACAGGGGTCAGAAGATGCAAAGTGGCTTACAGCTGCTGTCGAAGATCGCCACCTTCTTTCTCTAGGGAAAAAACAAAAATGGGGAACGCAGTTTATTCTAATGGGGGACGGGTCACAACTCTTAGCTCCGATTAAAGACGATATCACCTCGGGAATTACGAATGAAATGAGACGAGGTAAAGACGTTTCTCCTAGGAAATAAAAAAACCCTGCGCCTTGCTCAGGGTGTTTTCTATTACTCTTCGAAGTGTTACTGCTTCTTTTCGGCGATGACATTCACGAAGGTGCGGGAGACGATCTTTCCGGTAAAGTCCTTGACCTTCTTGGCCTGGAATTCGACGAAACCGTTTACCAAGGAAAAGAGGGTGTCATCCTCACCGCGCTTGACGCCGAGGCCGGGATGAAACTTTGTCCCGCGCTGGCGGATAATGACGTTGCCCACTGATACGGACTGGTTGCCGTAGATTTTGACGCCGAGACGCTTGGAAATTGAGTCACGGCCGAGGGTGGTTGATCCACCAGCTTTTCTGGTTGCCATAGTAGTGGAGGGGCTTACACATTAGAAAATCTACGATATACTGGACTTGAGTATAGCATAGCTCCCCAATTTGTCAACCATATGGTGGAACGTATCAGGCAGTGGATAAAGGAAAACGGCGCACGTTTGTGGATAGTGACGGCGCTTTTCTTGGTCGGTGGTCTTTGTTATGAAGCGGGTCTGCTCCAAGGAAAGAGAGAGCAGGGGGCCACTTTGGTACTTTCTATCCCAGCTCCTCCGGCTGAGGAGGCGCAAGCAGAGATTCCTCCCTCTTCGGCTCAGGCTGGAGATACTCCAGCTCATCGAGAGACAGGGGGCGCATCTCCCGCAAAGACAGCCTGCCTGTATGTCGGGAGTAAGAATTCGACCAAGTATCATCTCGCTACCTGCGCGGTGGCCAAACGGATCAAAGCGGAGAATAGGGTCTGTTTCGCTTCCCAGGCAGAGGCTCGGGCCCGTGGCTACCAACCCAGTTGTCTTAAGTGACGAGGATGTGACATAATAATAGAAAATGGAGCGCTCTTCAAAAAACATGCACCACGAGCAGTTGAAAAAAAATAAAATCCGCCTCCTCAGTTCTCTCGCCTTCGCCATTGGCTTCTTGGACGCTTTTTTTATCTACGTTCTTTCCACATACTTCTCTGTTATTTCCGGCAGCGACAACGTTGGTGTTTTCTATTTTCTCGGCTATAGTGTCGTTTTGCTGGCTCTTTTTTACCTCCAACCGCTGATTCGCTTTATGGGAAAGGCGCGCGTCCTTTACCTGGCACTCGGTATGAGTATTAGTGCTGCTGCGCTTCTGGCGGCCGCTTCTACGCCACTCGTCGCCATTGCTGCCGCTCTCCTTCTTATCGTTGCGACGAATGTCATCTGGGTGGCGCTCGATATCCTGCTCGAAAGTTTTTCTCAGGATGAGGTTTCCGGGCGCATTCGTGGTCTTCATCTGACCATCATGAATGCTGGCCTCTTGCTGGCCCCTTTTCTTTCATTGAAAATGCTCGACAAATATCATTATGAGGGCATTTTTATTGTTCTGGTCGTCGGCTACAGTCTGGTATTTATTGTGGCGCTTCTCGGTTTCCGTACTGACAACCGAGTTTTTCAGGAGAAGCTCCGCCTGCGTTTCACGATCCGCAAGATGCTTCAGGAACGGAACCTTCTGCACATATATCTCGTTTCTTTCGGGATGGAGTTTTTTTACGCTCTGATGACCGTGTATACTCCCATTTATCTGCGGTCGCTCCAGTATTCTTGGGATGAGATCGGGATTATTTTTACGGTCATGCTCCTGCCCTTTGTTCTCTTCCAGTATCCTTTGGGAGTCTTTGCGGACCGCTATTTTGGGGAAAAAGAAATGCTTTTTGGGAGCGCGGCCATTGCCGCAGCCGCTACCTTGACCCTGCCTTTCCTCGGTGCTGGCCATGTCATGCTCTGGGGGGGTGCTCTCTTTATGACTCGTGTCGGTATTGCTGGTATCGAGTTACTGCGCGATTCATATTTTTACAAACAGATCGATGGCAACGATATGGACGTTATCGCCTTTTTCCGCACCACGAGGCCACTCTCTAATATTGTGGCGGCGCTCCTTTCGGCGGCTGTCCTCCTCTACTTCCCGCTGCAAAGCATGTTTATTCTCGTAGCGGCCGCGCTCGTTTTCTCCTTAGTGGAGACGAGCTTTCTTCAGGACACACTCAGTGCGAGGGAACGTGCCCGAGCCCTCCCACACTGAATTTTCCTTTGAAAAAAAGGTAAAAAATGGTATCCTGGAAAGGAAGTGGACAATAACGCCATTTCCTCTTTTGTTATGGTCTACCACTACCGTTTGGAGAAATTCGAAGGGCCGCTCGATCTGCTCCTTTCCTTGATTGAAAAGGAAAAGCTGGATATTACGCAGGTCAGTCTGGCTCAGGTAGCCGATCAGTATCTTGGCTATATCCGCGAAGAGGAAGCGACGACGCTCGAGAATCTCGCAGCCTTCCTCACTATCGCTGCCCGTCTCATCCTGATCAAATCACGGGCCTTACTGCCAGTACTGAGCTTCAGTGATGAGGAGGAGGAAGCGATGGAGGATTTGGAGCACCGTCTCAAGGCCTATCAGCTGTTCCGGTCTGCTGCCAAGAATCTGGAGGTTCTTTTTCAAACCTCACGGGGTGCCTTCGCCCGTGAAAGTTTCCTCGGAACGCAGGCCGTTTTTTACCCGCCCAAAGGCATGACTGCGGAATCGCTGCGTGAGCACTTCGCGCGTGTCTTAGGGGATATCCCGATTTTTGAGGTTCTGCCAGAAAAAGAACTGGCTGCCATCGTCACGCTCGAGGAAAAAATTTCTCATCTCAGACAGTCACTGACCGAACGAGCTGAATCTTCTTTTGCTGCCATCATCGAAAACGTCCACGACCGAGTTGAAGTCATTGTTTCTTTCTTGGCTCTCCTTGAGCTGATCAAGCAACGTTTTATTACTGTGAAGCAGGAAAAATTTTTCAGTGATATCCATATTAATCGTCTCGTATGACAGACTCTCATTCATCCGCCGCTCTCCTTTCGGCTCTCGAAGCACTCCTTTTCGTGAGTGGTGAACCTTTGTCTGTCACTCATTTGGCCAAAGCGCTCACTGTGAGCCAGGATGCTGTCCGAGCAGCGGCCAGCGAGCTTTTCAAAAACTACGAAGGAGATGAAACGCGCGGTCTGATGCTCATTCAGGACGATCGGACACTTTTGCTCGCTACGAAGCCGAAGAATGCTCCCCTCGTTGAGAGCCTGACCAAGAGTACCCTCCAGGAAGGATTGAGTAAGGCGGCTGCAGAGGTGTTGGCGATCATTGCCTATCGTTCGCCTATCGCTCGCGCTGAAATCGATGCGATTCGTGGCGTCAACTCGAGTTTTACTCTGCGAGCCTTGCTCTTGCGTGACCTGATTGCTCGAGAGGGGAATCCAAGTGAGAGTCGGGGTTATGTCTATCGGTTGACTCCACATTTCCTCCAGGTCCTTGGCATTGGAGATGTCAGCGCTTTGCCAGATTACGAAACCCTTTCTCGGGATGAGCGTTTGACACAGGTTCTCGGTCAGGAACCCGAGGCTCTTGCAACGATGGACTCGTCACAGTTGAATGATTTGAAAACCACCTAGTTTATGCGGATACTGCTTATTCTTATCGTCATCGGCGGCGTGCTCTATGTCACGGCCGTAGAAAAACGCGCCTCACTGATCGCACAGGGCAAGAGTATGTTTTCATTTTGGAAAGATGATGCTCGTTTTCCTGAAAAAAGAGATCCTGCCGCCATTCCCGCTGTCATCGAACCGCTGGTATCGGAAAGTCGTGATCTGGCCACCAACTTCCAGCCACAGCTCAAGGAGTACTCGCCCAATTTTAGTATTATTTCGGCGCATGCCTCAGTTATCGTGGACGCGGATTCTGGTAAGGTTCTGTATGCGCGTAATGCTGATGAAAAACGCCAGATTGCTTCTCTGACCAAGCTTTTCACGGCGACGATTGTCATGGAGCGGATCAAAAACCTCGATGAACTCGTGACCATCGACGAAGAGGCGGTGTATTCAGAAGGGACACGCGTCGGTTGTCCGCGTTCGGGATTTTGTAACGGTGTGCGACTGAAGCCGGGCGAACAGCTTTCCGTTCGCAATCTCCTCAAAGCGGCTCTCATGAATAGTGCCAATGACGCCGCCGTGGCGCTTGGCAAACACATCGGGAAGACTCAGGACGGTTTTGCGGCTATCATGAATACTCGGGCAGGGGAACTTGGTCTCGCCAACTCTCACTTCTGTACGCCCTCTGGTTTGGAACCCGATGGACGAGAGAGTGAATGTTACTCTTCGGCGGCCGATGTGGCCAAGATTGCGACTCACGCGCTCGACTTCCCGGAACTCTGGGAGATTATGCGCCTGGAAAAGGAGACACTCACTTCTGCCGATGGTCGTTATAAGCACGATATTTTCAATACCGACCAGCTTCTAGGCCAATTTCCTCACCTGATCGGCACCAAGACCGGCTTCACGCCACTGGCCGGGTATTCGCTCCTGGCTGTTGCCACCGATCCTTCCGGACATCACCGGGTGGTGGCGGTCGTACTGGACGATCAATCGCGCTGGCAGAGTATTCGCTCGATGTTTGACTGGAGTTTTCAGGCGTTCAGTTGGCGCTAAGAATATTTTTTCGATAATTACTTTTACGTTTTATGGAGAACATTCAGATCGCTCAGATTCAAGACATCCCACTCGTTTTCGATGCTCTGAAAGTTTTGACGACTGGCCTTTCGGCTTTTCTTTTGGCCTTTGCTCTGACGCCGCTGTGGACGCATGTCCTCTATCGATATAAGTTTGGTATCAAAATTAAAGAGCGCTCGGTGAACGGAGAGCCCCTGACCTTTGTCAACAAGTTGCACGCTGCGAAAGCAGGCACTCCAACTATGGGTGGCGTTATCGTTTGGGCGACGGTTCTCATCCTGGCTTTTCTTTCGCACTATCTTTTCCCTGTGGTAGCGAGCTTGACCAATACCACTTCGGTGGCTCGCCTCGATTTTCTCAGCCGGAGAGAGACATGGCTACCACTTTTCTTCTTAGTAACAGCTGGCACTCTGGGTCTTTTCGATGACTACATGAGTGTTCGTGGCTGTGGGGCAAACAAGGGGGGCGGCATGAGTTTTCGCTTCCGCTTCTGGTGGCTTTTTGGCATCGCTTCCTTAGGCGCCTGGTGGTTTTACTCGAAACTCGGTTGGGACAGTATCCATATCCCCGCGGTCGGTGACTTCACAATCGGCTGGTGGTATATTCCGCTCTTCATCGCGGTCATCCTGTTTTCAGCCATTTCTTCCAACGAAACCGATGGACTCGATGGTTTGAATGGCGGAGTACTCCTTATTGCCTTCGGCTCCTACTCGTTCATCGCCTTTGGTCACAACATGATCGATATCTCGGCCTTTTGTCTGGCGGTAGCGGGAGCGCTCATGGCCTTTCTCTGGTTCAATATTTATCCCGCTCGTTTTTTTATGGGTGATACGGGCGCCATCGCCCTCGGCACTACGCTTGGTGTCGTTGCGATGCTGACCAACTCCACCCTGGTCCTTTTTATTATTGTGGCCATTTATTCGTTGGAATCGGGGAGCGCCGCTCTCCAGCTCCTGAGCAAACGTTTCTTCAAGCGTAAGATTTTCCTGGCCGCCCCGCTTCATCATCATTTCGAGGCCAAGGGCTGGCCGGAGCCGAAGATCGTCATGCGCGCCTGGATTTTCACGGCCATGACAGCGCTCATCGGTGTGATGATCGGCATCCTAGGCATGGGAAAATAAGTTATATTGTTAATTCTTACATCTTATTCTATGGAGTTTCGTAGTATCCAAGACGTCGATTGTACCGGGCAACGTGTTCTTATGCGGGTCGATTTCAATATTGAACAAAAAAACACTTCTGATATTTCAGAACATTTTCGCCTCGATATCATCAAGCCGACACTCGATCTCATTGCCCAGGCTTCGGGAGCCAAGGTCGCGCTACTAACTCACTTCGGTCGCCCTGATGGCAAGAAGGATGCTGATTTTTCCGTGGCGAAATTAGTGCGCGCTGTCGAGTTGTCCACGGGCCGGAAGGTTGTTTTTGTACCGGACTGTGTCGGTGAACAGGTAACCGCTGCGCTCACGGCCTTGGCCACCGATGAAATAATACTCCTTGAAAACGTCCGTTTTTATCCCGGCGAGGAAACCAATGACGAGGCATTTGCCAAAGAGCTGGCCGCACCCTTTACGTTCTTTGTGAACGAAGCGTTCAGCGTCTGTCATCGCGCCCATGCTTCGGTTGAGGCTGTCACTCGTTTTCTCCCGTCCTACGCTGGCCTCCGGCTGATCAAAGAAGTAACCGAATTGGATCGGGTGCGTTTTTCTCCTAAGCACCCAGCGATCGCTTTGATCGGGGGGGCTAAGATTGAGACGAAGCTGTCTCTAATTGGTGCGTTGGAAAAAAATTATGATGCGATCCTGGTCGGAGGAAAAGTAGCCAACGAGGCGCTTGATCAGAAACTCACTTTCTCCGAAAAAGTTTTATTACCGAAGGATTTCGATTCGGCTGCTCGCTTGGATATCGGACCGCAAACGATTGCCTATTTCACCCAGATCATCAAGACGGCCAAAACTATTATCTGGAATGGTCCGATGGGAAAATTCGAGGAAAAGCCCTATGATCTTGGCACTGACGCTATCCTCCACACGATTCTCGAGAGCGATGCCTATGTGGTCATTGGTGGCGGCGAGTCGCTCGCTGTCTTGGAAAAGGCTGGGGTGATTGGAAAAATTAGCTTCGTTTCGTCGGGCGGTGGCGCCATGCTCGAATACTTGGGCGGCAAAAAACTCCCCGGCCTCGCGGTACTTGAGGCGTGATATACTGAGAGAGAAGAGATGATATATGATAAGTGATTCAAGATAAAGACTATGGCACAGATTACCGAGGTTGTAGCGCGAGAAATACTGGATTCACGGGGCGACCCGACTGTTGAGGTACAAGTAACGCTCGCTGATGGAACCGTCGCAAAGGCCGGTGTGCCTTCGGGCAAATCAACCGGCACTTTTGAAGCAGTTGAGCTAAGAGACGCAGATAAAGCCCGTTATTTGGGGCAGGGAGTGCTCCAGGCGGTGACCAACGTCAATACGATTCTGGCCGAGGCCGTACGCGGGATGGAGGCGAGCGATCAGCAGGCGCTTGACGATAAAATGATCGCTCTTGATGGTACACCGAACAAGGCCCGTCTCGGTGCCAATGCTATCCTTGGGGTATCGCTCGCAGTGTGTCGCGCGGCCAGCCTGGCAGCACGTCTTCCGCTGCACGAACACATCGCCGAACTGTACGATCACAAGAAAGTTTCTCCATCACGTGAACGTTTCCCCATCCCGATGTTTAATATCATCAATGGCGGCAAGCACGCTGATTCCGGGTTGTCCGTGCAGGAATTTAAGGTGGTCCCGGCCGGTGTCGCCACGTTTCCTGAACAGTTGCGGGCTGGCAGTGAGATTTTTCACAGTTTACAAAAGATCTTGGAACAAGCTGGTCTTGCAACCTCCGTGGGCGACGAGGGCGGTTTCGCCCCCCATGTAGAAAGTCATGCTCAGGCCCTAGAAATGATTGCTCAAGCTGCCAGTAAAGCCGGTTATCAAGTCGGCGAGCAGGTTTTCGTTGGTCTCGATGTGGCCGCTGATTCATTCTTCGACAAAGACCAAAGCCAGTACCTCCTGAAACCGGAAGGGGCGGCCTTGTCACGGGAGAGTCTCATCAACGTCTATCGGGAGTGGATCCAAAAGTACGGAGTCGTATCGATCGAAGATGGCCTGCATGAGGAAGACTGGGAAGGTTGGGTGGTCATGAAAGAGAAATTGGAAAAGGAAGAGACGGTTTGGAAGAAACCGCTCATGTTGATCGGTGACGATCTCCTAGTGACCAATGTCGCGCGTCTTCAAAAGGCCATTGATATGAAAGCCTGCAATGCTGTTTTGATTAAGGTCAATCAGATCGGTAGTCTCTCGGAAACACTGCATTGCATGCGCCTCGCCGAAGAGCATGGTATGAAGAGGGTTATTTCGCATCGTTCCGGTGAGACGACGGATGATTTCATTGCTGACCTGGCTGTCGGGGCTCGGGCTGAATTTATCAAATCCGGTTCTCTTTCGCGTGGCGAGCGTCTGTGTAAGTACAACCGTCTTTTGGAAATATTCGCGTCACTTCGTTAATATTCTCACGCTATGTGGTTTCGCAACACATCCTACGATGTCATCTGTGTCGGCTCGGCTTCCCAGGATATTTTTTTTCCCACCGATGAGGGGATTGTTCTTGAGACGCCGGAAGATATCACCGCTAAAGAGAAAGTGGCTTTTGAATTAGGTGGCAAGTATCGAGTAGCGGATCGCTACGAAGCGGTCGGCGGGGTGGCCGCCAACGTCGCTTCTGGCTTGGCCAAGCTCGGCCGTTCTGTCGCTGCCTATAGTTGTGTGGGTGATGATGACCTCGGGGGGCGGGTCATCGCTCAATTGAAACACTCGGGAGTGGTGACGGATCTGATCACCCGCTTTCCTGAAACCAAGACAGACCTCTCTGCTATCATCGTCCTGACGCAGAACGGTGAACGAACAATCTTTCATAATCGTGATGCCAATGAGCGCCTGGTGGTCGTCGAAGAAAAGTTGCGCCCGACGGAATGGATCTTTGTCAGTGCTTTAAACGGTGACTGGCAGAGGAATCTCGCGACCGCCCTCGCTGCACAGAAACAGTACGGACATCGTTTGGCACTCAATCCTGGTCAACACAATATTAAGGAGAATGCCCAGCTCATGCTTGAGACCCTGTCTTCTGTCGATCTCCTCCTTCTCAACAAAGATGAAGCGACGGAGCTCCTCCTCCAAATGACGCCACGACCGACAGATACCGAACTCGAAGATGATCTCTTCCTTTTGGAAAAACTGGCCGTCGCCGGTGCTAAAGTTATTGGTATGACGGACGGGAAGCGTGGTTCCTGGGGGTATGATGGGAAGGAATACTGGTTTTGCCCTATTCATACACGAGCCGCAGTGGTGGACAGTACTGGCGCTGGTGACGCCTTCGCCTCAGGATTTCTGACCGCTCATCTGGCGGGTGAACCACTTTCTTGCGCTTTACAGTACGGTATGGCCAATAGCGGCAGTGTCGTCGGTTTCTATGGCGCCATAGCCGGACTGCTCTCGCTACACGAAATGACTGAGCTCGTTACGAAGATTACGCCGACGCGTCTGCGCTAAACTACTTCGCGAGGAAGGGTGTATACTGAAAAAAAGGAGGCCAACACCGGACTGGCACGACAAAAAACAAACAATGTTTTATGGGCTTATTTTCCGGCATGTCATGGAAAAAAGATTCTGACTTAGTGCTCGCCTTGGATATCGGAACCGAGGTGGTGAAGGCACTTATTTTACGCGTGGAAAAAGATAATCAGCGCGGTGTCGTCATCGGAGTTGGTCGGGTGGCCCAGAAGCTTGGCAATATGCAGAGTGGGGCCGTCGCCGACATCAGCGGTGTCATCGCTTCATCGCGTGAAGCTATTACACTCGCCAAAGAAAAAGCCAAAGTGAAGCGCGTCGAAAAAAGTATCATCGGCATCGCAGGTGAACTGGTCAAGGGGACGACGACGACCGTTCATTACGAACGCGTCAATCCAGAAATGCACATCGGCATCCCGGAACTCAAAATGATTATCCAAAAGGTTCAAGAGAAAGCCTACGAGCGCATCAAGCGCCAGTTGGCCTGGGAAACGGGGCAGAACGATATCGATGTCAAACTGATCAACGCCGCAGTGGTAGACGTGCGGATTGATGGCTATCGAGTCATGAACCCAGTCAATTTTCAGGGGCGCGACGTCTCGATGAGCGTTTTCAATGCTTATGCTCCGATGATCCATCTTGGTGCCCTGAAAACCATCGCCGATGAACTCGACCTTGACCTCCTCTCTGTCGCGGCCGAACCGTATGCTGTGGCCCGATCTGTCGAGGTAGAAGATATGGTCGATTTTAGTGCTATCTTCATTGATGTTGGCGGCGGGACGACTGATATCGCAGTGGTCCGAAATGGCGGACTGGAAGGTACCAAGATGTTTGCGTTGGGTGGCCGCGCCTTTACCAAACGCTTGGCTCAGGAATTCCAACTGAGTTTCGATGTCGCCGAACAAATGAAGCTCGATTATGCCAATAACCGTCTAGAGAGTACGGATGCGAACCGGGTGGCCGCACTCTTTACTGATGACTGTCGTATCTGGCTCGGCGGTGTAGAACTCTCACTTTTGGAATTCGCAGAAACAGACCTTTTGCCGTCACGGATTTTTCTGTGCGGCGGTGGATCGGCGTTGCCCGGTATCAAGCAGGCACTCCTCACCCAGGAATGGGCTGAGTCTTTACCTTTTTCTAAACCTCCGCAGGTCTCTTTTCTCCAGCCGCGTGATGTTGTAAGAATCACTGATATGACCGGCGAACTCAATAATCCCCAGGATATGACCCCGATCGGCCTGGCTCATCTCGCGCTCCTTGATTCTATGGAAGAAGAACGAATGCTCTCTAATATTCTGCGCCGGAGCATGGAAGCGCTAGAGAAGAATTAGAGGAGGAATGCTTGCGAGGTGCTATAATAGCTCATATGCCTCAGACTTTTTACATCGAAAACGACGAAGAAATTATCTCCGTCATCAGTCGTCTCCGACGCTCTTCCGATGAAGAGAACTATTTTGTCTTTCCGAAGCGCGCTCTCGTGCTACAAAGCATCGTCAACCTGCGCCTCCTTCAGCGTGAGGCAGAAAAGATTAGCAAGAAGATTATCATTGTCACTCAGGATGAGACGGGCGAGACGCTGGCCAAGCGAGCGGGTCTCCAAAGCGAGCGTTATAGCGATGATTTTTCTCGTCAGGCGTCGCACCTGGAATTGACGCCTACGCCGCCGCCTTCAGAAAAAAAGATAGTGGCTTCGATGATCAAGCCCGAACAAAATCATCTCCGCTCTAATGATGTCGGGAGTGCTGATTACTACGCCGCCGCGCTGCCTCAAACACCGCCTGCGACCCAGCCTGCCATACAGAATCTTCGGGTTCGTAATGCCTCGCCAGAAAAACAGACCAGCCTCAATTCTTTGCGGTCAGAAACAGTCCCGACCTCGGCCGATGTTTCTAGTCTGCTGTTTCACGCCTCGGTCAATATGCCAGCGCCACCAGTGGCCCCACTGCCGGCCGCTGCTCCCTTTCTCGTGCCGCGCGCGAACGGACCGGCAGAAGATCGCCAAGTCCTCCAGGACGGTCGTGAGAAGCGGCTCAAAAACTTTTTTGCCAGTGGTGGAATAGCTCAGTCACAAAACAACTCATTTTCTCCAAAATCAACCTCCCGACCGTCCGGAGTACCGGTGGCATCCAGGAAAGTTAGTACGATTTTCTTCTTGCTTGGTGGGGTATCACTTCTCTCCTTAGCTGGAGCAGTGTTTTTTCTCTTCTTTTCTCGGGCTGAGGTTCAGGTCACTCCGTATCAGATTACGCAGGAAGTGGATCTGAAATTCGATGGACGGGTGGATGTGTCGACCGGGGAAGGGTCTCAGATTTCGGTCCGACTGGCTGAAAAAGAAGAGAATGTCACGGTCTCGGCCAATGCTACAGGAGCGGCTCTCGGTACCGCTCAAAAGGCCCGTGGTGCGGTGACTCTTTCTAATCGCTACAGTAGCGATGCTCAACCGTTGGTCGCGACGACTCGCATCGCTGCCCCAGATGGCAAGATCTACCGTCTCGTAGAGGGCGTGACCGTACCGGGGATGAATGGTAGCGAGCCCGGTGTCGTCGAGGCTGCCGTCATCGCTGATCAAACTGGGGCGGAATATAACATCGGCAACACCTCCTTCACTATTCCAGGATTCAAAGGGAGTCCAAAGTATAATAAATTTTCCGCCCAATCGACAAAGGCGATCACGGGCGGCGGAAGTGGCAACAGCAATGATTTGACAGTGATTACTAAGGAAGATGTGGAAAACGCTTATAGTGCTGCTAAAAATAAAGCTCGTGAAGCATACCTGGCGACTGTCGAAAGCGAACTCCTTCCCGGCGAAAGAGTTTTAAAAGAGAGTCTCGACCTCGTTGCCAATCCTGGCGCGACTCCACCCATCGTTGGTACAGCCGCCACCTCTTTCGATTATCAGAGTACGTATAAAGTGCGCGGCTTCGTGTTTTCCGAGGAGGCTCTCAAGCAGAAGATTCTTTCTCAGGGCAGTCAAACTGTTGGCGGTGTCCCGTTTCAACCTGTTTCAGCTGTCTTAAACTACGGCGAGGCAATCCCTGATTTTGACGGAAGAACTGTTCGTCTCAAAACACATGCTAGTGTCACGTCGGATTCTGTTATCGATCGAGATAAGTTACATGACGAGATCCTCGGTAAGGATGAAAACGGCATCAATGCGCTTCTCAAGTCCTACCCGGAAATTAAAAAAATTAAAGTGGTCTTCAGGCCGCAATGGTTTTCTTCGGTCGTCCCATCGTCTCCGGGCCGCGTGACGGTTTTGGTGGAGCCAGGGGAAGAATAGTCAACGTTGTTTTTTTGGCTCTCTTCTGCTATTCTCTTGGGGAAGCGTATTTGT
>JAYVWV010000053.1:0-4899 GCA_043785755.1 Candidatus Moraniibacteriota bacterium | reverse complement strand
ACCATCGCCGTTCCTTGCGGAGGGCTGCTCTTGGTTCCGAGGAAATTCGGGTTTGCCGGATCGCAGAAATTTCGTACTTAGAGGTTCGGCCTCTAAGTGAATAAGATCTCTGCGCTCCGGCCAAAAATAGCCGAAAACTGCCATTTGTTAAACAGCCACGTATTATACACCTTTTGAGCCATCCCGTCAAGAGGAATCATAATAAAAAGGCTTGGAAGAGCCATCTTTACACATGATACTGATGCAGCGACAGAAATGACTCCCCTTTTCTTCCCCTATCATTTCCGTCGAACATCTCTGACTCGTTCTACCGAACAGGGAGCGGTCCAGTCGAAACCATCCTGCCTACGCTCGACTGTTACCGGCTCACTCATCACGGATGTGACCGCCGGAAACAGGAGAAAGAAAACGAAAGCTATTTCTGTCGCTGCACACCAGCCAGCGTTTTCCACTCCCAAGGATTCTCTTGGGCGACTTTGTAGCCGAAAGCATGGTCTTTTCATTCCATGAAAAGTTTCGGCGTACAATGTCAGTTAAAACTGCGCCGGGGTTTAAACGGCCCGAGAGAGTTGCTTGGGAGGGGAAATTTAGAGAGAAAATATCTTCAAAACGACACAACCCCCTACACCTTCGTTCCTTCAGCCAATTGCAAGCGCGACATGATCTCGCGATTGACGATGGTAGCGTCGCGACCGTAGCGCAGACGGGAGAGTTCTTTGAGAGCGTTAGCCACTTCCTGGTCACCGTGGGTTGGCGGATAGGTTTTCATATTGAACGGCTTGGTCAGCTCGTTATTCATAAGCAAGCGCACGAAACACTGATAATTGTCGACATTGACGATGTCCTGAGCGGTGAAGACCGGCGAAAACTGCTTCTCGAGGAAATCGGCATCTTCTGGACCGACCCGGAACACCGTGAGCGAGCCGACATTGCCGAAGACCGCCTTGGAAATTTCTTCTTTCAGCTGAGCAATGAACTGATGGGCCAAGATGAGCACCAGTTTGTATTTGCGCGCTTCGGAAAGAATCTGGGCAATCGAGGTAGTGGTGACGTTCTGGAATTCGTCGAGATAGAGATAGAAGTCGCGCCGTTCAGCTTCGGGAATATCCGTCCGCGAGAGGGCGGCCATCAGAATCTTGCCCACAATGACCATACCGAGCAAACGTGCATTGATCTCGCCAATTTTGCCCTTCGAGAGGTTGATGAGAACGATCTTGCCCCCATCCATCAGTTCGCGGAAGTTAAGCGTACTCTTTTGCTGAGCGATGATGGGCCGCATCATGTCGTTACTGATGAAGGCGGTGAGCTTCGACGTGATGTACGGCACCATATTGGCCAAGGATGCCTCACCGCCAGCCTTCTCCGCTTCCTTCAACCAGAAATCGCGCACGATTGGATTGGTACAGTGAGCCAGTTTGTAGCGGCGGAACTCCTCGTCAGCCAAGACCTTGGGAATCTCCATCAAAGTCGAACCGCTCTCTGGATGTTCCATGATGAGGAGCATGGCGTTTCGCATATACTGCTCAAACATCGGGCCGCCCGTCGCTTTCATGTCATAGAGCTGATCGAAGATGCCGATCATCTCGTTAATGACGAATGTCTTCTGTTCTGGGTGAGCCGGATCGTACTCGAGCATGTTGATGCCGATCGGTCGTTCGACATCGGAAGGATCGAAAATGATCACGTCCTCAGCCCGTTCTTTGGGAATAGCGGTCAAGATGTCCTCGATGGCGTCACCGTGGGGATCGATGAAACAGAAGCCCTTGCCGGCCCGCGCATCCTTCTTGGCCATCTCTTGGAGATAGTTGGACTTGCCGACACCGGTCTGCCCGATGACGTACATGTGGCGACGCCGGTCATTGTCGGTGATGCAGATATCCGTCTTGGCTCCGCGGTATTCGTTGTACCCCAAAAGAATGCCTTCCTTGGGGATGTTAACCGGTGGTGGCGCAGCCCCGGCTTTGAGCCACTTGATCTTTGGCGTCTCAGTGGTCGAGATAGGGAAATGAAAGATACTGGCCAATTCTCCACAATCGAGGATCATCGTACTCTCGTCGTCAACATTGCGGAAGATATAGTCATAGACAGCACCCTTGACCTTGACCCGCTTCTTGATACGGAAGGTATTGACCTGAGGATTTTCGAATTGTCCAAAGGCATTCTCCAGATGAGACAAGACTTCTTCCGCTCGCTCCTGCGTCGCTGCTGATGCCAGAAGACGGATGTTAACCTTGAAAGCACTATTAGCTGCCTTGCCGTCGATCGCTTTCACCAGCTCCTGCTCCTCCGGGGTCAGTGAGATTATCTTTTTTTCTTCGTGTTCCGCCGGTTTCTTGATGTTCGGATTGGTGGTCATGAACGAAAGCAGTTCCTTGTGGACGTCCTTGCCAACGTCCTTAGCGAAGGAGTGCCCGCGGGCATCTTTGAGGCGCTTACCACTCTGCATTTCCTGAGCGATCTTACGTCCTTCGGTCCGCCAGCCACTCCCGACCGGCGAAAGCAAAATCTGAATGGCCGCGCCTTCCGCCTCAGTCCCGAGCTTGCTTAAGGCATTAGAAATTTCATTGAGCGGATCCACCCCGAGATCGTGGTAGGTCCGGAGCGGCAAAGCATGACTGGCTTTGAGCTCGAGGATAGCCACAGATGTGAACGATCCCGGTGAAAAAATAGTGTAGTCAGAAACCTTTTCAGCCACGGCGTGCGGGAAGAAACTGTGGAGCTGCTTCTCGACACTCTCCCGATAGCGTTTGGGCACGGACACGTAGAAAAATATCTCCTCACTCGACGATGGGTTGGCAATCTCAAACACGATGTTGGGTGCCGAGAAAAAAAGTTGCCGCCAGAAGCCGCCTGAGGGCCTGATGGTCGAAAGCGAGGTCAGGAACTGCTCCATACCGAGGATCTCATCGCGCCAACTCTCCGCGTTCTGGGGCTGATTCTCGCCTTCCTTCTGATGCATGACCTTGATCACCTCGAGGTCCATATTGAGCGACTGACTGACCTGGTAACGGAAACGGATGAAGCTCCGCACCACCAAAAAGAGTCCGCTCGTCAGTGAGAGAAAACTGAAGAGCGCTGCGAGCGGGACCAAAATAATATTGGGATCAAAACTACTTTCCATGGTTGTTTTTGTTTTCGGTTTTCTTGACTACTCCTTTTCTATGAGCCCCTTCTCGAGTAATCCCTGATATAGCCTGTTGGCCAATTCGTCATGGATCTTGTCGAGGGCATAGTAGTCCTGAAGCGAGCGAGCGACCCTGACGGCATGGACCACTCCTTTGGCACTGGCCAGATCGAGCAGTTTCTGTACTTTACTCTCCTCGTCCGTCAGAGCACCGATATGCTTGGCATCGAGCTTTACTGCCTCTTCGCTTGCTGGCTGATCAGTCGGCGCAGCACTTTTGGTCGGTACCACTTTGGCGAGAAGCTCGTTGTACTTTCCTTCTGTTTTCTCCGCACTTCCTTCAGCTACCTGGTGAGGGGTTCCCTCTGGAGCCGCGGGAGGCAGAATCACCTGCTCACGGATCAATCCGTGTTCATCCTGTTCATTCAATGCTTCCGTGACTGATTCTTCGGGCATAACCATACTCTTACTGATTACCGGTCACTCTCATCCTATTCTGACAGATCATTCTGATCCCGAGTCATTCACCCGCACCAAGCGGCACGTTCGGACAGGAGCCCAGGATGGACCAAAGATCTCAGAGATCTTTGGTCATTTCTTCCTTAAATTCTCGGGCGATGTCTCGCACAAAGACATCATACCCCGGAATCTTCTTTTCGAAAAAAGCCTCCAGTTCTTCTGGCTTGCTTTCTGCCTCCAAAAGCTTCTCATATTCATTCACGCCCTCGTCCCCGATCTTGTCCATCGTGTCGAGGAAGATGCGCTTCAAAAGTGCCTCAGTCAATTTATCCAAGAGCTCGTCACGTTTGTCCTCAGGCACCTGCTCGAGGTGAAAGGCCTTGATCAATTCATCACGTAGTTGTGCTTCATCGAGCGCCATAAGATTTCCTTAGTGAAATTACCTGCTTCTATTACATCCTGCTCGCCATCAGTTGAGAAAGAAGCTGACCTTTTTCTGGCGAGACGGTAGCCATGGCCGCCAAACGCATCGTCCAGTCATTGATCGATTCGTTCCCCGGTCGCCCGAGCATACCAAAGATTCGTGGATCCTGGGCTATTTGGGCCAAACGGACAATTTCTCCCATCTGGGTCGGATGGAGCATTCCCGGCGTTGTCATCACCCGCATCATATTGTATCCACCCATAAAGCGGTTCGAGAAGTAATTGAAGCGCCCGCCGCCATAACCATTCTGAACCAGAGCGTCATTAACAAAGATGCTGGCCCGGATATTGGCCGCCGCCAGCCGAAACCGTGGTTTGAGCTCCTCATGGGCGTTCATATATCGCAACACATCCGCGGAATTACGCAGGCCGAAGACCTGTTCGAAATTGCCGGTCGCAGCCGAGAGAGTGCCTTGCTCACTATCCATCACTAATGGCCTGGGAGCAAACGTTTGATCAAGTGGCATTCCTCTCGGTGCCAGAGCCGCCTCGCGAGCACTCAAGCCGCCCGAGCCAGTTACAATATGTGGTGAGTGAATGAGAGCCGCCTCACGAGCACTGGGACCAGAAAAAGTCCCTCCGGCAGTAGTACGGACACTCTGAAGAGGTGTGCCTCGGACACCCTGAGCTACCCGTTCCTCTCCGGCTAATTCTTGGCCATACTCACTCAATTCGCCATTTCCTGGCATTGGGTTTCTCACCTGTTCAGCTACGACCCCCGCCGCCTTGGAAACCGCCTCAGCCACCTGTGTTGCAGCAATAGACTGCCCATCCATGACCGAACGGATTTCTTCTGGTGTCAAAAGTTTCTCGAAATCTATGTGATCATTAGG
>JAYVWV010000052.1:0-7048 GCA_043785755.1 Candidatus Moraniibacteriota bacterium | reverse complement strand
AGAACATGTTTAGAAAAGCTTGATTCGTACCATTTTACCCATGAATAAGGATCTAAATCTGGTAATGTTTGATAAGAAAAGATAAGTGCAGAAAAAAGTATTCCGGAAAAAATGAAGAAATATAAAAAGTCTCTGTTTATTTCTTTTGTCAGAGAAGAGGATGCTTCTTGTATTAGTTGATGATTCTTTTTTTGTGCGGGTATCACTGCATACACAAAAAAAGGAACAGCAAGGGCGACAAGGCTATCAAAGATAGTTATCCTCCCTGTAGTTAAAAAGATAATTTGTAAAAGCAAGGGAAAGAAAAAGAAAAGTCCACAAATTGATAGGGTAAGCGTTTCAAAAAAATTATTTTTTCTAACAAAAAGAATAGAGATTATATTTGAAAATAGAAAAGAGGAATAACCTATGAGGGATAACCCTGAAATAATGGTGAGTACAGGAATTGTTCCTGGAATAATGGTTGTTAGGATTGTTGAAACAAATAAAGTCAGTGGAAAAAAGAATAAATGTACTTTGGGTAGACGATTGAAGACCATAGTTTAATTTTCTTTTTTTTGAATATTTGCATCTGATAAGGCTCGATCACGGGTAAAAATAGTGATCTGCTGCTCCAGGCGTTCGATAGCGGCCAGAAGCTTGAAGACCATGAGGAAGACCAGGATGAAGCCGGTCATGATGACGGCATTGACGTTACCCTGGATACCGATGACCTTGGCCAGGACATTACTGAAATTTGGGAACAAGACGATAGTGACCATACCGCCCCACACGATGAGTCGAATCGCCAGCTTGAGAACGGTCTGGTTGTCTTTACCTTTGAGGAAATTGCTGATCCCCTGATAGAGCATGAAGCCGGCCAAGAGGAGGACGACGACTTGGTAGAGTTGAATGGTGCCGGTGGTCATAATTTTCGGTGTTAGGAGATGAGATTCCAAATGATTTTGTAGAGGGTCTTCAGGCCGTTTGTGAAACTCTGTTTGTGGAGCTTGCCCATCGAGTATGCGGTATAGCGGACCTCGATCGGTACTTCCTGATAGCTCAATTTGTAGGTGTAGATTTCCCGGATGACCTCGCTGTCATATTCGTAGCGATCGGTCTTGGTGTTGATGAGTTCGGCGGCGTGGCGCGAATAGGCACGAAAGCCTGATTGACTGTCAGAGACATAGAGGCCATAGAAGTACCAAGTCACGATGTTGCCAACCTTATTGGCTAGGATCTTGTACCAGGGCATGCCCTTGGGGTTTTTGAGGCGGGTGCCCAAGACGACGTCGCAGTGACTCTGCTCGATAGGGGCAATGAGTCGGGCAATATCACCAGGGTTATGCTGGCCATCACCATCTACGGTGACAATAATGTCGGCATCCCGGAGTTTGGCTGCCTCGATACCAGTTTTGGTGGCGGCACCTTTGCCACGATTGAGACGATGGCGGAGAGCGATGACACCAGAAATTTCCCGGGCCCGCTCATAAGTCTGATCAGTACTGCCGTCATCGACGACGATGATGTTTCGGTATCCGGCTCTCTGGATCTCTCGCAGCACGTCTTGGATGACCTTTTCTTCATTGTAGGCCGGGATGACAATCCACATAGACAATGACCAGTAAACAATCAACAGTCGGTAATCAGTAATCAAAGTCTACGAGTAGTGGCCGGATATCTGGTTCCAGCGAATCTTGAGCAGGGCGAAGAGCATGTTGAATGAGTCACGTATGGGTCGGACATTCGTGTTGCGAGGATCTTTTTTGATCGTCACTGGCAGGCTGACAACTTTGGTCCCGTTGTGGGTCGCGAGAAAAAGAAGTTCGGCATCGAAGGCAAAGCGTTTGATGGTGATTCTTCGGAAAAGCCGGAGCGCTACCTCGCGACGGAAGAGTTTGAAGCCGCACTGGGTATCGGGGAACTGGAAGTTTCCGAGGAGGAGGATTTGCAGGATATGAAAGCCGCGGGCCAGGAGTTTACGATACCAGGGGATGGGCTCTTCGAAACTGGAACCAGAAACAAGGCGTGAGGCGATAGCCATTTCAGCTGAATCGAGAGCGGCGACGAACGGTTCCAGTTCTTCGATCGAGATGGTGAGGTCGGCATCGACGAAGAGTACGGGATCGTAACGAGATGCCAGTACGCCTTCTTTGACAGCAGCACCTTTCCCTTGGTTTTTGACGAAGGGGATGAGGACGAGGGGGACTTCTGGATGATCGTGACCGAAACGCTCGACACTTTCTTTGGTCAGGTCCGGACTGCCATCGGTGACGACGATAATCTCGAAGCGTTCAAAATGTTTCTTCAGGTACTGATAGACAGTCAGGATATTGGCAGCGATGACCTCCTCTTCTTTGTAGCAGGGGATGACGATGGAAATCTCCGAGAAGTTCATAGAGTTATGGGTAAGTTCATTCTTTACTTGAGGAGGACTCAAAAAACAACGTCCAACCTTTCCTGTGGATAGCACCAGTATAGCATAAAAATGGTGAAAATGATGTAGTGGGTGTTCCTTTGCCCGATTTTGAGCCTCGTGGTACACTGAAAGCACTAAAAAAGCCCTAAAACTTCACATTTATGCAGGAGGGAATGCGGGAGGGGTTGTATTTATCCGTTGTCGTGCCGCTTTATAATGAAGAGGGGAACGTACGGGAATTACACAGGAAGATTCGTGAGGCGGTGGAGAAAATCGGCCGTCCGTTCGAGATCATTTTCGTCGATGATGGATCCACAGACGGTACGCGAGAGGCGGCTCAGGAGCTCACGCCTTTGAAGCTCGTCGCTTTTCGCAAGAATTTCGGCCAGACCGCGGCCTTCGATGCTGGTTTCAAGGCGGCCAAAGGAGAGGTCATTATCACGCTCGATGGTGATTTACAGAACGATCCCGCTGATATTCCGCTCCTGCTCGATAAAATGGCTGAAGGGTATGACGTGGTGGCTGGCTGGCGCTTCAAGCGGCAGGATCCGTGGAGTAAGAAGATTCCTTCCCGCATCGCCAATCTCCTGCGCAAGATGCTCATTCACGACGATATTCATGATTCCGGCTGCAGCCTCAAGGCCTACAAGCGCGAATGCTTCCGGGATGTCGACCTGTTCGGTGAGATGCACCGTTTCATTCCGGCTATCCTCCAGCTCGATGGCTATCGAGTGGGTGAGGTGAAGGTATCGCATCATCCGCGCGTTCATGGGGTCACCAAGTATAACTGGAAGCGCGGTTTCAGGGGTCTGGTGGATATGGTGTCGATCTGGTTCTGGCGCAAATATGCCAACCGTCCGCTCCACCTCTTTGGAGCGAGTGGTGTTATTCTTTCCTTCGTTGGAGTCGTCATCTTGGTCTGGATGCTCGTCGAAAAGTTCTATTTTGGTGCCGCGTTGGCGGGCCGTCTCTGGCCGCTCATC
The DNA here is from genome assembly GCA_043785755.1 of Candidatus Moraniibacteriota bacterium. Taxonomy (GTDB): domain Bacteria; phylum Patescibacteriota; class Minisyncoccia; order Moranbacterales; family UBA1568; genus UBA1568. Next base: position 3,667 of record JAYVWV010000052.1, on the reverse strand, counting down.
GGCATCTTTTTCATATTGGTTGGAGTTCAGCTCTTTGTTTCGGGTCTCCTCGCTGATATCGCGGTGCGCAGTTACTACCAGGGGCGTCACCGGATGAATTACAATATCCGTGAGGTGCGTGAACAATAACTGTTAACTGTTGATGATCTTATGAAAGTCACTTTTTTGGGGACGGGGTATGTTGGTCTCGTTTCGGGCGCCTGTATGGCAGAAATCGGTCATGAAGTGATCTGTGCTGATATCGACAAGAAAAAGATCGCTCTTTTGAAAAAAGGTGGGATTCCTATCTATGAAATTGGTCTCGAGGAAATCGTGGCGCGCAACGTCAAAGAAGGCCGTCTCAGGTTCACTGACGATCTGAAGGAGGCTATTCAAGAGTCTGATGTGGTCTTCATGGCCGTCGGGACGCCGGAAGACAAGGTGACTGGGCAGGCCGATTTACAGTACGTTTTTTCTGTCGCCGAGACTTTCGGCAAGCATTTGAATGGGTATAAATTATTCGTCGATAAGTCCACCGTGCCAGTCGGGACGGCTGAAAAAGTGGAGGAGATTATCAAAAAGGCAAGCAAGGGTAAACACCCATTCGAGGTGGTGTCGAATCCAGAATTCCTGCGTGAAGGGGCGGCGGTCAAAGATTTCCTCAATCCTGATCGCGTGGTGGTGGGGGCTCGGTCAGCCAAGGCCAAGAAATTGATGGAGCAGGTCTACCGTCCCTTGGCGCGGTCTGGCCGACCCATCATGTTCACCGATGTGCGCAGTGCCGAGATCATCAAGTATGCTGCCAACGCCTTTCTCGCCATGAAGATCACCTTCATTAACGAAGTGGCCAACTTTTGTGATGTGGCTGGGGGCAACGTCAAGGAGGTAGCCAAGGGCTTGGGCTACGACAGTCGTATCGGCGGGCGTTTCCTGTATGCTGGTATCGGCTATGGCGGGTCATGCTTCCCTAAAGACGTGAAAGCGTTCATTGAAACCGGCCGTGAGTATGACGCACATTTTCGTATTATCGAGACGGTGAGCGAAGTCAATGAGGCTCAGCGCATCAAGCCTTTCGTGCGTCTGAAGGAGGAATTCGGTGACAAGTTGAAGAACAAGACTATCGCGGTGTGGGGATTGGCTTTCAAGCCGCGGACTGACGATGTACGCGAGGCACCGGGTATCGAGAATAGCAAGCTCTTTCTTGAGGAGGGGTGCAAGGTGCGGGCCTTTGATCCAGTGGCGATGGCCAATACGAAGAAACTCCTTGAACACAAGAGTCTTACTTACACAAAAAAGGCGCTGGATGCCTTGAAAGGGGCTGATATCTTGGTCATCTGTACCGAGTGGGACGAGTTCCGCGTGGCTGACTACAAGGACATAAAGAAACTGATGAAGGGTGACACCATCTATGACGGGCGTAATGTTTTGGAGCGCTCAGAAGCGGAAGCAGCTGGCTTCACCTACTACGGAATTGGAGTGTAGAGACTGACAGCCATGTTTTCAGAAATACCAAAAAATACAGAACAAAGTGTATCATTTCTTGAGAAAATAGCTCAACTTGATGCTCGTTCATCGCATGAAAAACTTTAGTGGCTGAGGAAAAAATTTGCGGGGTCTGTGATTTGAAAGGTTTAAGCTATTCTACTACAGGTAAGATTTATCGAAAGTCAGAGTAAACTGTATGGGAAATGAGAAAATGAAAACAATAGTCTATATCGACGGTGCGAATCTTCACCGAGGTATAGTGAATCTTGGCTGGAATTTAGATTATGCCCGTTTTCGGGTTTGGCTGGAAGATAAGTACAAGGCAGAAGCCGTGTATCTTTTTATCGGTTTGATATCAAAGAATAAGGGTTTGTATACAGCTCTGCAAGAGGCGGGATATATCCTGGTGTATAAAGAGGTAACGTATGATGGGAGTGGAAAAGTGAAGGGGAATTGCGATGCTGAATTGGTATTGAAAATGACTTCTGATTTTTATGAGAATCGCTACAATCAGGCTATTTTAGTATCAAGCGATGGAGATTATGCTGGGCTGGTGAGTTTTCTTAAGGAAAGAGGAAAGTTTCGAACGCTTATTTCACCGAGTAATAATTGTTCTTTTCTGTTAAGAAAATTGAATGTTCCTATAGTGTACCTCGATACAAAAAGAGAAAAGCTTATGAAAAGAAAAAGCCCCCAATAGGCATGAATCCTACCAGGGTCTCTTTCATAGTGATGTGTTCATTATACGCCCATTTTTATAGAAAGTCAATACCATATGAAGATCCTCTTTCTCAACTATGAATACCCACCCTTAGGCGGCGGGGCGAGCGTGGCGACCGAGGCTCTTCTCAAACAGTGGGCCGAGGTACCGGGAGTGGAAGTGCACCTGGTGACGGCGGCAGTGGGGGGCGCCTTGGAGCATGTGCGGGTCGGCGGTGAAGTCTATGTCCATCGCGTGCCGATCGGTAAGAACCCTGAGACGCTGCACTCCCAGTCGATGCGGGATATCCTCATCTATTCTGTGAGGGCTTGGTTTTTCATTCAGAAACTTTTGCGCGAGGAAAATAAGAAACAAAAGTTCGATATCACACTCGCTTTTTTCACCATTCCCTGCGGCTTCATCGCTTACCTCCTGAAATTATTCCACGGCATTCCCTATGTGGTGTCGCTCCGGGGTGCTGATGTGCCGGGCTTCAGTGAGAAGTACGATACGTTCTATCTCTTCGCTAAGCCACTCACGCGTTTCCTCTGGCATCGGGCAGAGAAAGTCATTCCCAATAGTGTGGGCATCACGGAACTGGCCAAAAGAACCGATCCAACACAGCCGATGGAGATCATCGAAAACGGTGTCGATATAGAATTGTTTGCTCCGAAAGCAGAAAGTCGTTCTACTGAAGAAGTGACTTTCCTTTCCACTTCCCGATTGACGCCTCGCAAGGGGATTCATTTCCTGATTGAGGCCTTCGCTTTTTCGGTCAAACAATCAGCCATGCCCCTCCATCTCCAGTTGATCGGTGAGGGGGAGCAAATGGATACGCTCAAGGCGCGGGTCAAGGAATTGGGCATTTCCGAAAAAGTAGAATTTTTGGGCCGGGTGGATCATTCGCTGCTCCCGCAGTTTTATCAGCAGGCCCATGTGTTCGTTCTACCATCAAAGAATGAGGGGATGAGTAACTCTGCTCTGGAAGCGCTGGCCTCTGGACTACCTCTCGTCGTGTCCGGGGCGGGCGGGATGCAAGAGCTGGTGACCAATGGAGTGAACGGCTGTTTCATCGATCCGGAGAATGCCGAGACTTTTTCTGCGAAACTGGTAGCCTTGGCCAATGATCACGAGAAACTGACGGCCTTTGGCAATGAAAGCCGCCGCCGCGCCGAACTGCGGGCATGGAAACAGGTGGCTGAGCATTTCCGCCAGGCCTTAGAAGAAAGTATCAAAAAATAGTTATAATATTCCAAAAGAAAAGAAAAAGGCCGGCCACGTGGTGCGCGTGAGCCGGCTTTTGTATTGCGACGAAGCCCGTACTGCCCAAATGTGGGCTAGGTATGGTGAGTCTTATCCATCAGCCGCTTTACCAGGTTTGGCATGTCCTCGTGGAGTGGTCGGGTGTATATAACCATCTGACGGAAGGAGGAAACGCGCCCATCATCATAAAAAAAGAAGCATATGTCAATGGTAAAAAATGGCTTGGGAATAGGCGGAAGG
>JAYVWV010000051.1:0-8967 GCA_043785755.1 Candidatus Moraniibacteriota bacterium | reverse complement strand
TGATTCTCGCGAGTTCTTTTATTACCAGTGTATCGCCATCGGTCGTCCCACTACTCGCCGCCATCGGCTGAAAGGAGGTAGAGAGTGTCCCACCGGTGTTACTGGAGTTACCATCGTATTCCTGACCATAGCCAGCGGCTTGAGTGACCGTCCCTGTGCCAGTGGCGCTATCGGTAAAGGTGACATCAAGGAGATAACCATAATTGGCACCCGTCAATGGATCAACCGTATCGTTGATTGTTCCTATCGTAGCAATGGTGGCGCCTGTCGAGACGGAGTTCAGGGCGGCATTGGCACTCTTGACCCAGGCCACCCAACCAGCGGCCGCGTTGGTAGCGACGTTCATTGTCACGCCATTGGAGAGCTGTGCCGTCGTCGACAAAGCACTGGCAAAAGTATCGGTATTAGCAGTCAGGCTGAAAGTAAAAGTAGCTGGTACCGATGCGGTGACACCGATCTGATCAGAGCCCGCAGAAACAACCGCCAGAGAGTACGTGGATGTATTGCCGCCGCTGGAAAGCGTCCCCGTCTGGCTCGCTCCCGCTGAACCAGTCGTCAAAGCGGTGGTGCTACTCCAGTTGAAACAATAGATGGTATTAGCGGTCAAGTTAGAGCTGGGGAATGTCACCGTCCGCGTGCCAGCGTTGGCTGTCGTGGCCGTCAGGATGCCTGGCCAGGCTGTTGAGCCAGAAGCAATATTGGTCGTTGTCACGGTCCAGTTGCCAATAGTAGCACTGACGGTAAAACCAGTCGGAAAAACGATAACAACATCAGACTCCGCTACATCGATGACGGCTGTCTTGGCACAAACCATGCCTGTGGTCGCGGTCGCGGTCGCCATACGATCCAACCGCACCCAGGTCTGCTGTAAACCAGCTGCCTGTGCCTTCTCTACCAGAAGAAACGGGAGGGCAAAAGCGAGAAAAATGGGGAAAATCCCAACAATGAGTATTTTTTGGATAGTAGTCTGTTTCATAAAGTCTTAACTGATCTGTTTTTTATTTTTATTGCTCTCTGCAATCTCTAACACTTTCCATTCTAACAGATTTTTTGACAAAAGTCAATCCGCGTGAGCCTCCTAAAAACAAAAACCTCCTTCTTTTTCATCAAAGAAGGAGGTTTATCTTTTGAAACTGTAAGGGTAAATCAGAAACGTCCGGCAGCAATAAGTGTCAAGGTGTCGACATAGTCCGCGGCGGCCGCCTGAATAGCAGTGACGCGAGCCAATTCTTTCAGCGTCACCGTATCACCGTCGGTCGTGCCACTCGCCGAAGCGACTGGCTGAAACGTGGTCGATAATGTCCCACCGGTGTTACTGGAGTTACCATCATATTCCTGCCCAAAGCCAGCTCCTTGGGAAACTGTGCCCGTGCCAGAGGTGGCACTATCGGTAAAGGTGACGTCCAGGAGGTAGCCATAATTAGCAACCGTCAACGAGTCCACTGTGTCATTAACCGTTCCGATCGTAGCAATGGTGGCGCCCGTCGAAAGGGAATTTAAGGCGGCATTGGCACTCTTGACCCAGGCCACCCAGCCAGAAGCCGCGTTGGTGACAATGGTCGCCGTCACGCCATTGGAAAGCTCTGCCGTCGTCGACAAAGCGCTGGCAAAAGTATCCGTGTTGGCTCCCAGACTGAAGGAAAAGGTTGGTGCCACCGTCGCAGTCACCCCTATGAGATCCGCACCGGAAGAGACGATGGCCGTTGCATAGGCGGAAGAGTCGAGATTGACCGCGCCAGAGGCGCGGGTCGTGATTGAACCAGTCTTACTGGCACCAGCTGATCCCGTCTGGAGCGCTGCGCTACTATTGGTCCATCGGAAACAGTAGAGGGTCGCTGTGGCAGCCAGGTCGGTCGATGGAAAGGTAACGGTATGCGTCCCGTTATTCGCAGCCGTCGCCTGAGCGATGCCGGGCCAGACCGTCGCACCACTCGGGAGGTTGGTCGTCGCTACCACCCAGTCAGTGAGGGTGATACTAACGACAAAATCGCTCGGAAATACGACCTGGACATCGACTTCGGTACCACTATTACTGGCCGGTGTCTTCACACAGACCAGCCCACTGACAAAAGTACTGGCCGTCATACGATCCAACCGCACCCAGGCCTGCTGAAAGCCAGCTGCCTCTGCCCGATCAGCGAACACTCCTCCGACCAATGACAAGAAAAAAACCGAAAGTGCGATTCTCCGCAAGGTAGAATACAGCATAAAAAGTCCCTTTGTTATTTTTTTATTTCGAAAAAATTCAACAACACTCATTATTATAACAGACCTTTTCCTTTCCTTCCACTTTCTGTCAATGGAGAACACCTCTAGAAACTGGCTGAAGCAACGACGGTCAATGTCTCTGTGTAATCACTGGCAGCCGGTGTCACCGATGACGATTTGGCTTTGAGCAAAAAGGAAGCCCGCCCAGCAGTCAGTGGATTACTCGTGGTAAAAATCTCGCGAATAGTCGGATCCGTCACCGCCACATTGTTTGATGCGAGATTATAGGTCGCCGTAATAGAGAGCGGGCCACCAGAGCCCTGGGTAGCACTTGCTCCTTGAGCGCCGAAACCCTCGGCCAAGGCTGTCAGATTGCCCGTCACAGCACTAATCGTATGGCCAGAGGCGATACTTTGCAGTCCGGCATTACTCGAAGCGACATAGACCCGGCCACCGCTCTCCGCGTTGGTATCGAAGTCAACCCAGATCTTCTCAGGGCTATCCGTTACCGTATTGACAGGAAGACTGCCAAAGTTTGTGGCATAGGGAGAGGCGGTTTCAGTATCGCTGGCCGAGACATCGATATCGAATGAAATCTGCGGGCTGACAGTACTAGCCGTAGCTATCGGACCATAAGCCGTTTCGGTAAATTTCCCCTGGATAGCTTTGACCTTGACTTTGTAGGTGGTCGCCGGCGCAAGACCAATAATAAGTGTACCACTGCCACTCCCCCACGCGCTGTAAGTCTGATAGTCCTCGCTCCCGAGTGCCGCTCCGACCGTATTATCACTCTGCACATAATTCGTCGTGACAAAGTTGTCAGTACTGATAGCGATGGCAAATGTGGTATCACTCGGGTTACTACCGGTATCAAGAACAATCTTCAGTTTGTTGTAGTAGCTACTCGGATTCGTGAATGTTGGTGCTGGCGGCACATTGGCCTGGTTGGTGAACAGGAGCCCCGGACCAAGGCTATAGGCAGCACTCGTCAGCGCGCTACTATTCTGTTCACCGGCTGTACCAACGAGCGCATAGTTCGAGGAAGTGCTGTTGGCGATGCCACCACCACCGAAATTATAGTCTTTCAATTGATAATTGGTACTGGCCGGAAAGACAAAAAAGAGAAGCAAGCCAAATCGAAGCGACAGATACTTTCGCACGAATGTTCCACGCCCTTTCATAGCCGCTTCTCACCGAATAAAATCACATCTGTCTTTTTGCCTATGCTTACTTCCCGAGGATAACCGTCAGCGGAGCGAGCGATGCTTCCTTGTTGTCTTTCGGCGCTGGTTTCGCCTCTGCTTTAGGATAACTCTTGAGTAAAACATTCTTCAAGACCGCCGCCTCAGTATCCAATCCTGGAGCGAAGTAGACGACGATGCCTGTATAGTTCCCCGTCGTATTGCCCGTCGCTATTTTGGTGAAGCCAGCTTGTTTGAGGCTTTCTGCCACGGTCGTAGCACTACCCTTGGCCGCGCCACCATTCATCACCTTGACGTTTGTTGCCTTGGCTTTCTGCGCCCCCTCCTCCGCTGTCACCGCCTGTGGTGGTGTTGCCCCCTGATCAACTGCTTTCTCCGACGACTCTTCTGGCTTTACAACATCCCCGACTTGGAGCGTAGCAATAGAAGGCAGAGCAGATTCTTCCTGACTGACATGCCAACCACGATAAACACCCCAACCGAGAAGTCCCAGCGCTCCTGTCACGAGAAGAATCAGGGATCCAAAAAGGAGCATACCGAAAAATGGTTCCCGTGATATGCCAGGAGTACTAACTTTACTCTCTCCTGGCTCGGTTTTTATTTTTTGCTCTTCCATCATACGCGCACGAGCCTCACCGACGCTTTAAAATCAGAGGGCGAGAATATTTTTATTATACCACACGACGCTCCACCCGAAATGATGACGTAACCCTCTTTTCTCTTCACGAATGCCTTGAGCGGATTGCTTTGGCCACCGCCGGGACAACTCCTTTGTCGAAGGTAGTGGGAACGATACGTTCGGCACCCGGCTTCTTCACGAGCGCTGCCAAATTCTTAGCGGCCTGAATAAGCATGGCATCCGTGATACGACGCACTTTATGATCGAGAGCACCTCGGAAAATACCAGGGAACCCCAGGGAATTATTGATCTGGTTAGCGAAGTCTGAACGGCCCGTCGCCACAACGGCCGCGCCAGCCTGCCTGGCAATCTCCGGCATAATCTCTGGCACAGGATTGGCCAAGGCGAAAACAATGGCTTTCTTAGCCATACTTCGCACGTGCTCAGCTGTCACCGTATTCCCCCGAGAGACCCCGATGAACACATCGGCACCGATCAGTACTTGAGCCAGACCGCCCATCAAACCAGTGGCATTAGTTTTTTCAGCAAGTGCTTTCTTCTCTGCGGAAAGGTCGGCTCGCTTGCGATGAAGCGCCCCCTGACTGTCGACCATAATGATGTCGCCGACGCCGAAGAGCATCAGAAGCTCGGCGATGGCCGTACCCGCTGCTCCCGCCCCCGCGATGACGAGGCGGGCTTTTTTTGGGCTTTTCTTCACCACCTTGAAGGCATTGATGAGTCCAGCCAAAACAACCATGGCCGTCCCATGCTGATCATCATGGAGCACGGGAATAGTCAGTTCCGCCTGCAATCGCCGTTCGATTTCGAAACAACGGGGAGCGGCGATATCTTCGAGATTAATACCACCAAAAACGGGCGCGATATTTTTGATTGTCGCGATGATAGCCTCCGTGTCCTGAGTATTGAGAACGATGGGGAAGGCGTCAATACCTGAAAGGGCTTTGAAAAGCATAGCCTTCCCCTCCATAACTGGCAGCGCCCCTTCTGGCCCGATATTCCCCAAGCCCAAGACTGCCGAACCATCAGAAATAACCGCCACCGTATTCCCTGTCATCGTATACTCCGCCAACTTGTCTTTATGCGTGGCCAGATACGAGGACACCGCACCGACACCAGGCGTATAGACCAGAGCGAGATCACTTTTGTTCCTGACCGCTATCTTGGGCATGATACTAATCTTGCCGCGCAACTTTTTATGGAGCGCCAGAGAGACCTTGCTAATGTCCTGTTTTTTCGCTGTCATACGCTTACAGTATTACCAGTTAGATTTTCTTCTTCTTTTCGGGATATTCCAACCCCAAGAGGAGCACCCCGTAGTACACCACCAGAGCTATGACCACAAAATCGATAGTGACGCTCAAAAAATCGCCCCACAGGATTTCCACGGCTCCGATCTTCAAACTGGCTTCTTTCACCCCGCTCGCCGCCCCCAAAATGACACTGAGAAGCGGGTTAATGATGTCGGTCACCAGCGCCGTCACCACCTTAGAGATAGCGCCGCCCAAAATAAAACCAACTGCCAGACCCGCGACGCCCTGCTTGCGAATAAAGTCCATAAATCCACCGAGACCTATCATATTCCGAACATTACTGGTTACAAGAAAAGTATACCGCTTCCGGCAAAAAAATTACACCAATGGCACTTCGATGGCCAGAAGAAAGGTTGCCTGCTCGAAGTGAAGCGTCACGCCCGGGGTAGCCGAGACCGCGAGAGCATCACGCTCTTTCAGAAGTACACCGGCGATGGTCACGGCGCCAGCAATGACAAAAAAGTACACTCCATGGTTTGGCGTATGAAGTGGATAGACGGCCTCTTGCCCGGCATCAAACCGAGCCAGCGCCAAATGGGCGTCCTGGTAGATTGTTAGCTCGCCACTCCCTACATTTCCTACCACTTCGAAAAAGGTATTGTGATACTGCTTTGGATCGAAACGTTTTTGATCGTAGCGTGGCGCGATATCATGACGAGCACTCTCAATCCAGATCTGAAGGAGTGAGAGAGGTTCTACCGTAGAGGCATTGAACTCGGCATGTTCCACGCCGGTGCCAGCACTCATCACCTGCACCTCCCCCGGCGTAATGACGGCACCATTCCCCATACTATCTTCGTGCCGGAGAGCCCCCGCAAGCGGGATGGTGATAATCTCCATGTTGTCATGATGATGACGCCCAAAGCCTGTGCCAGGGGCAATCACATCATCATTCAAAACACGGAGGGCACCAAAGCCCATCCGCTTCGAATCATAATACGAAGCGAAGCTAAAGGAGTGATGAGTGGTCAACCAATCATGCGAAGCGTCGCCTCGTAATCCTGCTCGGAAGAGCTCACTTTTCATACAATCTTACAGAGTGGTAAAGAGCTCGGCTTCACTGTACCGGACTTTGGGAGCGGTTACTGCTTCATCGCTCGCACTCCGGAAACCGACCGCGACAATAGCGCGCGTCGTGAGACCACGATCTCCTAGATTCATAATGGTATCAAACTGCGCCGGATCAAAGCCTTCCATCGGCGCGGCGTCAATCCTCTCAACAGCGGCGGTCGTCAAAAGAACACCGAGAGCAATATAGACCTGGCGGGCTGCCCATTCGGCGGCACCAGCCTCTCCCTTCATACCGATAGCACCATTTAACATACCGCTAAATCCTGCCAGTGCCTCAACGGGGATATGCTTCGTCGAGGCAATACTCTCTATATACTTTTCCACCAGAGCAGCATTCACATTTTTTTCAGTCGCTAACACAATCAAGTGAGAAGCGTCGGTAATCTGCGGCTGATCATAGCCAGCAACCCGCAACTTGCTTCGCAGTTCGACATTTTCTACGATAATAAAGTGCCAAGGCTGGAGACCAAATGAGGACGGCGCCAAACGTAGGGCTTCTTTCAGGGTGGCAAGCTGCTCGGCTGACAACTTCTTCTCGACGTCAAACTGCTTCGTAGCATAGCGCCACTTCAAGGCTTCGAGTACATTCGTCATATTATTGTATCTATTTGATTACACTTGCATTCTACGCTATTACATACTAATATGCAAGTACCTACAAATAAGTAAGTGTATGTCTATGAAAAATGACTCTGTCGAAGCGGTCTGCCAGCTCGAAAAGACCCTCCATTTGATCGTGGGGAAATGGAAAACCGTCCTCCTCTGGCACCTCTCTTCCGGGAAGAAGCGCTATGGAGAGTTGAAGAAGCTTATCCCTCAGGTGAGCGAAAAAATGCTCATCCAGTCGCTCCGCGAACTGACTCTAGACAAGTTAGTCATCCGAAAAGTCTATCCAGAAATTCCACCCCATGTGGAATACGCCTTGAGTCGCAAGGGCAAAAGCCTCGCGCCTCTCATTTGTGCCTTAAATACCTGGGGCAAGAAGCATTTGTAAACCACTACTCCTGATTGAGGGAAATGTGCGGGTTCTCAAGAAAGACCTCTAACAAAGACTCCCATTCCGGAAGCGCTCGCTCGACTGTGCGGGAATTTTTGATGACGACGCCCAGGGCACCTTCTTCGTTGGCCAGATCAGCCAGACAATCTTCCAGGGCATCGAGGTTGCGCCCAAAGTAAGATGGGAAATCAAACACCTGTTCGAGCTCATCATAAGCAGACTCCAGGGTCGTCATGCGGGCCCCATCCAGTACGTAGTGCTGCATAGCGGTCATATTTGAGGATGAGTAAACGCAGGTCTGATACCCAACTGACGAAGCAGGGCGACAATATCTTTGAGCTGAGCTTCGAGCTGATCGGGATTTTTGTATACGGTCACTGGAAATCCCGTGTAACGAAAAATACATTTTTTTCCGAAAAAATACTTGCCACCGAAACAGAATGACTCCTTCACCTGAAAACTCTCGGCATCATTCAGAAGACGCGTAGCGATTCGCAGGGCGGCCACATCTCCACTTTTAAAAACAGTCTCTACCTTCTCCTGAAAAATCTCCGAATCAGCGCCGATGAAAAGGCTTTTCTCACCGATGATGACGTCCTTGCGATACGCATACGTCCCCAATTTCCAGTGAAACGAGTTTCTGGTGGCCTGCGTACTGGTACAGAGAAACGTCGCCGGAGCCTCAACTGCCATCCAAAGTGTCGGTATGATACCGAGCGGATGAGAGGTCATCTGACCGGTCCCGGCCTCAGAAAAATGAAACTGGTGCCCTTCATAGTTCACCAGAAGGTCCCAACGTAAAAAAGAATGTGTCCCATTGAAATAGGTATGGAGGAGAGCATTTCGCTTGGCCCAGTTCCGAAAGTGGATGAGGAGCGGCAGGAGGAAAATTCCTACGAACAGCACCGGCAGTGCGAAGGACGAGGTCAGAAAGTCGCTCAGGAAATCCATAACGTTATAATTACTGTTTGATTTTTCACGCTGCCTCTTTGTTTTTTACTCTCCTCCAAAAATAACAGGTATCCCCTCATGGCAAGTCACGAAGTATGTATCTGATTTTACCAGCACTCGCTCGGAAATGAAAATGGCGCCATGAAACGAGGATCAGCTGGGGCACCACGGCCGAGCCAATGGTTCACCGACAAAGACGCCTTGCGCTGGAAATTCCACACTCTCCCAGTAAAACTCAATGAGTGACTCGCCTCCCGTATAATGATTGATCACCAAAGCAGGGTCTGGAAATTTGGGTTTAATTAATCTTTAGGGAGGCTGGATTTCACTTTTTCTTCCCATTTAGTATCTCAGAAACTACTCTGTTTCTCCGCTCCTCCGAGAGTCCGTTATGGACTCGGAGGAGCTTTTCCTTGGCGGTTTCAATAATCTAATGCAACTCACTCCGAGAATACCGTAACCGGATACCTCCAGTCAAGACACTTCCTCGGTCTTCCGTTTAATAAATCCTGAGCCCTCTGTAATTCCTCTCGTGTAATTAAGGAGAAATCAGTTCCTTTGGGAAAGAACTGTCTAATGAGTCCATTG
>JAYVWV010000050.1:0-12215 GCA_043785755.1 Candidatus Moraniibacteriota bacterium | reverse complement strand
CAAGGCGACCCAGGCGATGCCTCTTCCAGCTGATATCTCGGGTCGCCTCCTTGCGGGGTTGTATGTGCCCAAACACCAGCTCGAGCAGGCGCTGTCGCGTATCCTCGCTGAACCCGAAGCCGGTCTGGCGAAAGGGCTCCTTTTGGGTGGGAGTGGCTATCTGCCAGCGGAGCTCAAAACTGATTTCACGCGCGTCGGGTTGTCGCACATGATTGCCGTTTCAGGTTATAACATCACGCTCATTGCACAGGGGCTTCTCTGGTGTGGACTGTTCTTCGGGCTGTGGCGCAAGCAGGCCCTGTGGGCAGCCCTGGTGGGGATTGTGTTTTTTATTTTCATGATCGGCCTGCCAGCATCGGCAGCGCGGGCTGGCGCGATGGCGGGTATCGTTTTTGGAGCACTCCAGGCCGGGCGCCTGGCTCGACCGGAGAGTGCCCTCCTCTTTGCTGGTGGCGTGCTGCTTTTTTTCAGTCCGCTTCTTCTGCGCTATGATCTTGGCTTCCAGCTTTCCTTTTTGGCGACGTGGGGGATTGTCGCAGTTGCCCCCTTTCAGGAACGCTTCCTCGCACGGGAGTTTCCTGGCAAGTCCTTAGTCGAAGTACTCACCCTGACATGCGCGGTGGAACTTTTCGTCCTCCCTATTATCCTTTTCTCCTTTCACACGTTCTCACCCCTTATTATCGTAGGAAATTTTCTGGTTATCCTGGTGCCCTTTGCTATGGCAGGGGCCTTTTTGGCCGCTCTACTCTTCCTCGTTATTCCGGGTGCCCAGGTGGTGGTCGCGTGGGTGGCTTATACTCTCCTCACCATTATCACGCGGGCCGTGGAGTGGCTGGGAAGTTTCCCTCAAGCCAGTATCAATGTTATGACGTTTGGCGTGAGAGAACTGATCATCTGGTATATGATACTCTTGGGTGCGCTGTTCGCTCTCGGGAAATATTTTTTAGGTAAGCGCTATGGGGAAAAAATATAAACTGCTTCTGGTGACGCTGGCCATCTTGGTGCTCGTGACCGGTCTCATAGTGTGGGCCTTTTCCATTGAGGAACAACGAACGAAAGTGGTCTTTCTCAATGTCGGGCAGGGTGATGCCATTCTTATTTCGCAGGGCCGGAACCAGGTTTTGATCGATGGCGGGCGCTCAGGTAAGGAACTGCTGGCCCGCCTTGGCCGCCAGTTGCCATTTTGGGATCGGACCATCGAGCTCCTCATCGCTACTCATCCCGATGCTGACCATATTGGTGGCCTACCGGGAGTCCTCCGTGCATATCGAGTGGAGCATGTACTGACCACGGGGGCCGAGAGTGCCACGGACATTTCGCGCCTGTTTCAGGAAGCTATCAAACAATCGACCGGGGAGGGTCCGATGACCATTTTTCGCGGGACAACGATCACCTTTCCGGCTGGCGGGGTACTGGTGATAGAATATCCGCTGACCCCCTTGCCCAAGGAGGCGGCCGATACCAACGAGGGGAGTGTCGTGGCGCGCTTCACTTATGGTGAGACCAGTTTTCTTCTGACTGGTGATTTGCCCCGTGAAGAGACGGTGTTACTTGATGAGCAACCAGTCACGGTCTTGAAGGCTGCCCATCATGGATCGAAGTATTCGACGAGCGTGGCCTTTCTTCAATTAGTACAGCCTAAGGAGGCGGTCATCTCTGTGGGGAAAAATAGCTACGGTCATCCAGCCGCCCCAGTACTGGAACGTCTGCAGGCGGTGGGCGCCATTATCCGTCGGACGGACCAAGAAGGGGATATTCGCTACGAGTGTTCCTCCGCTCTTCAGAAATGTTTGTATGCGCGCTAGGCGGCCTGTTCCAAACAGGGCGAGACTGTTTGTGGGCGGGTTGCCAAGAACAGCGGAAACACGTATACTGTGCCCGACGTGTCCAAGGAGAGGTATGCTTGCCTTTTTGTTCCTTTCGTGACATAGTAAGAACAGGCAGTATTTTTTTGTTTATTCAACTCAAGAGAATCGTATGAACGCGCACGCAGCACACCCGAAGAAAGAACGCACCCTGGTTATCCTGAAGCCTGATGCTATTCAGCGAACGCTGGTCGGCGAGATCCTGCACCGGATCGAACGGACGGGGCTCAAACTGACGGCCGTTAAACTGATGCTACCCAAGGAAGAGCAGTGTTGGGAACACTATCAGAAGAACGATGAATGGTACCAGAAAAAAGGCTTGCGCGTGATCGAGGATCGCACCGCTCACAATCTACCGATTGAAAAAGAAGCGGCTGAGTATGGCAAGGACATCATCCGCACTATCGTTGATTACATGACCTCGGGTCCCGTGCTTGGTATGGTGGTCGAGGGTTTGGGCGCGGTTGCCATCGTGACCAAGCTGGTGGGCAGTACCGAACCGAGTACTTCTGATGTCGGCACCATCCGTGGTGACTTCACCATCGATACCTACGGTGTCTCGGCGCTCGACAACCGGGCGGTGCGCAATTTGGCCCACTGTTCCGATAGTCCGACAGAAGCGGCGCGTGAGATTGCTATCTGGTTCGATGAAAAAGAAATCATCCAGTACCGTTTGGTCCAAGAACAGATCCTCTATGATGTAAACCTTGACGGTATCTTGGAGTAGCGAGAAATTTCTTGAGAGCGCTTTGTAACGAAAGGCTCCCTCGGCGGGGGTCTTTTTTGTTTTATTCTGCTCTCGTTTGGCTAATACAAGGGCTTATTTTGATTGTTGACAAGGGAGCGGAAGTGGCGTATAATGTTGAGCATACCAAGAACCACAAGTTTTTGGTAGGGGATTTTTTTGAGGAAAATTACGTATTTCTCACAAATATTCCCAGGTAGGAAAGGGTTTCGCGGTTTTGTCGCGAAGGTAGTTTAAAAAAGGAGAGAGTAATGTCATCCGCGAGCTATGAAATATTTTATCGATCGATGAGCGGGCCGGTAGTGTTGATTGCGGAGCCTCCTTCGGCACCAGCACCAAAGGGCATCAACTCGTCGAAACATTCTCGCCATGGCGGAGCCGATCCGGCGGCCGAGTTTATCAAGGCCCAAATCGCCCGTTTTCGGCGACTCGACCATCAGAAAACGGGGGCTTGGACTCTGTTGGGCACAGTCGGCCGTTCAAGCAAGGAGACGGCATGACCGCAGTCAAGAACGATGTCGGCGAGGGTGAGCTAGCGAGAGGCTCGCCATTGGCAGCAACTCCTGCGGCCGTACCTCAACGCCAGGTGGTGTATGTCCACGATTGCGAAAACGATCGGACATCGGTCGGCGTACACGTTCCAGGGCAGCACGGTTACGTTTATCAGCCGGCTGATAAACCATCCAACGGCTAGTCAGCGACGCCGACCAGCAACACGGGAGCAGCTTCATGGAAGCTCGCTCCCTTTTCTTTTGTCTCAAATTTTGCTAGGCTCGATAAGCACTTCTTTTTTATAGACAACAACGGGCTGTAGTATATCGGCAGTACGCGTGCATGGGGTGCACGTAGGCCGGGTTCGATTCCCGGCAGCCCGACAATGACGATGAAGAAAATTCCCTGGAGCACGTAGGCCGGGTTCCCCGCCAGAGGGCGGGCAGGCCCTCCCAAGGCGGTCAGGGATTCCGCTTACCCCGACAATTATCAGTACGCGGCATGGGGGTGCAAAGTGAACTGCTTTGCTGTTAGTAAGGGGTTTGGTTCTTATGCTGTGTAAATTGATTGGGTTATCTTGATTTATTTAAAGCATATCTTCGCATCAAGTAAATGAGATCAGAGCCTGAGGTATATTTGATGTGTAATGAATTAAATTAAAATATGATTTATAAAATTCTACCAATAGTTCTACCAATAGTGAGCATTCTTATTGCTGTTTGCGTTGCATTTTTTGTATTGAAGAGAATAAAAAATAAGACAAATGCTGAATTTAATATCTCGAGCGTGGAACAAAGCGGAAGTTCAGTTCCAATCGCAGCTTCTTTTGTTGGCTTGAAGTGGTTGCCTTCACTGATCGCGCTGGCACATAACAGTATAAATCCATCGCTGACTTTATTTGATGATCATATCGAATATGGCAAAAGCATGAGCACCTATGAAAATATTGAATCAGTCAATATTTTTGAATGGCGTGCAACAGAAAATATCATGTTAAGTTTCAAAAATACTTCATGGACTTACTCTGCTAATCTTATGAAGAGAGATAACCTTATTCAGCTTCTGAAATTTTTTGGAGATAAAGATGTTTTGCTTTCAGAAAAAGCAAAGTTGGCGCTTATTTAAGTAAATCTGGAATGTATACATACTCATTCTTCTGCTGAAAAATGGTTCTAACATCATCTACAACCTGCGACAATGACGATGAAGAAAAATTCCGGAGCATGCGGGGCAAACAGCCAGGCTGTTTGAGTAAAGTGAAACCCTGGGCGTAAGCCCGTGGGAGATTCATTTAGGATCTAACATGTAACATGTGGTATATTTGAAGTGTTTTAAATAGTAAAAATAAAAAGAGTATTGTAATGGTCTCTTAACCAGGGGAGTTACCCATGGATACACCAGTGTTCCAGTTCCTCTGCCCTCATGAAGGGGTGGTAGGATGTGTTCTGTCGGAAGGTTTTGTCGGCGGGGTATCGAAATGTTCAAAGGTGAGTGTCTGTCTCAAGAGGATACAGCCAGAAGATGTTCCGTCGCCAAGGCCGATGAAGCGTTTCCCTATCATGGTCCCTGCTGATCTCGAATTCCAGCCCGATATCGAAGAGGGTCAGTGGGTGATGTTCATTGATGTTGTAGCACCTGAGGTTAGACTTGAACTCAGCGGCAACCAGCCGATGATGGTGCTCGACCACTACGACCCAGATCACGATACCTTTGTGACCCTCACCACTGATTTTGGTTGCCTGGACCCGGTCATCACGGTCAAGCCATATGACTATAAGAAAGCCCAGCGTTTGGTTCTCTTTGCGCCAGCAACAGGGAAAGAGGTCGTGTCGTCGAGTCGGTTCTTGAGACTTGCACGAGAAGCAGATCGCCCTCATCTCGAAGACAAAGGCAACGAGTCCGCCTAGGTATCATCCGGGCGGGCTTTTTCATAACTACCTGAACCTTGACAAATAGTTTGGGTAGGTGTATAATATAGGGTTCCTTTTTGGATGAGCGGGCCATCCGGCTTGTGACCGAAACCAGTCCTGAAAGGGACTTTCCAAAAAGGTGGTTCTTTTCTCATAAACCCGAGGGGTGGCCCTTCTTGTAAAACTGAGGGGCAACCCTCTTTCCTTCACAGGAGTTTGCAATGAAGACCGTTTTTATCTCGGGAGGATATACCGTGGTGGTCGTGGAGCCTGCTTCGTTTTCGGACTTTCGAGAACGCTTCCAGCGTCTGCGCTACGAGGAGTTCTCGGAGCGTCGGGGATGGGAAGTTCTCAATCCAGAACGACTGGAGCAGGATGACTACGATCCGCACGCCCCCTATGTGTACGTCCGGCGTGGGAAGAATGTTCTGGCAGCCTGTCGTTTGATCGACAGCGAAGGTATTGGGATCACGCTTCCTTCGGTACTTGTCGTGCCGGGCCGTTCCTTCGAAATCTCGCGGGTCTTGAGCCTGGGAGACAACGGCAGGGAACAGGAAGCCGCCATGCTGGTGCTTTACCAGGGCATCGCGAGCTACGCTTTTCGCGAGCGCGGTTACGATCACTTGTACTGCGACACGCGATACGAGTTCTATCGCAAGTTGCGGCTCATCCTGCGGGAACTGCAGATCACCCTCGGGGAACCGGTGGTGCATCTGAAGAACGGCGTCGAGCTCAAGCTGGTGCCGACCCGCTTCAACCACTTCTCTTGCGATGCCATCATCGAGCGCCTTCAAAGGCTCCTGGAAAGGTTCGTCTCCCCGGTGGCGGTGGCCCTCGCTGCCTGAGGGTAACCCGAATGGGTTGCTCCCCAAACAAGCCCATGGCGTCTCACGACACCACGGGCTTTTTTCATGGTGAAGATTTTTTATACAAAAAACTCCTCATGAGTATGAGAAGTTTGTTTGCCTATCTTTGTTTTGAAAATATGCTAGGCGACCTTGGCCAGGGTCCGAATGGCTTTGGTCGAAAGACGCAGCTTCATTCCGCCGATGCGCTTGGTCTGGACGTTGACCTTGAAAGTGCGCCGGGTGTGACGCTTGGAGTGGCTAATTTTGTTGCCGGTTTGGGTTCCACGACCGGTTAGCTGGCAGGTTCGGCTCATAATTCAGGTTGAACTGTTACAGAAATGAGAGTATCATAGCTTTGTCGCTTTGGCAAGGGTGATATGGCGTTGATACGAAAACGACTTCTCCCGTTTCATTTTCTTCATCCGGGTCCTGGCGGCCAGCCTCGCCGAGTCTAGGCGGGTAATATTTCTCTCGAACGAGTCGGTAACAGTCGAGCGTGACGGATGGTTTCGCGGACAGCTCCCTGTTCGGCAATGCGAGTGAGAAATGTTCGTCGGGACAAAAGGGGAAGAAAAGGGAATGGGAGAGGTCGTTACTCACTTACTTACAAGAAAGTATGCCACAAGAATTGGTACTGGTTGGGTTTTACCTCCTGACTCTGGTCTACTCGGTCATCATCCACGAAGTGGCGCACGGTGTGATGGCACTGTGGTTGGGCGACCTGACGGCCAAGTACGCCGGTCGGCTCAACCTGAACCCCATGAAACACATCGATCCCTTTGGTTCGGTGATTTTGCCGGTGCTTCTTTTTATCACGACCGGCTTCGCCTTCGGGTGGGCCAAGCCAGTGCCCTACAATCCCTACAATCTGCGTAATCAGAAGTGGGGTCCGACTCTGGTAGCCATTGCTGGACCGCTTTCCAACTTGGCCCTGGCCTTCGTGGCGGCGGTCATTGCTCATGTTCTGCCACTCTCGCTATTGGTCAAGCAGGATATCTTGGTGCGTTTCATCGGAGTCATCGGTGGGGGCGGGGCGTTCTTCGAGCGTTTTGGTCTGCTCTCCGAGGCTTTGTCTGGGTCGCTCTCTGGTATTTTCTTTGGACTTTTGCTTCTGGTTATTTTCTGGAACGTGGTCTTGGCCTGTTTCAATCTCCTGCCCATCCCGCCCCTTGATGGCTCCAAGATTCTTTACGCCCTCTTGCCGCTCCAGGAACGGACCATTCTCCTCCTCGAGCAGTATGGGCTTTTTCTCCTGATGTTCATCATTTTCTTCCTGTCAGCTCCCATTAGTATATTTATCAATTTTGTTCTCAGTCTCTTCCTGCGCCTCTCTCTCTAAATGTGTCAGTATTGACAGAAATAGAGAGTGTAGGGTAGTATAGTCACTACGGAAAAGCAGCGCTTTTTTGTTTGTTTTTTAGAAAGAATCATTTACCCAATCCTCCTAAATTTTTTCACGTCCTGTGTCCACGATCAACCAGCTCATCAAGCGTCCCCGCACATCCGCGGTCAAGAAGTCGAAGTCGCCGGCCATGACCTATTCCATCAATACGGTCAAGAACCGCAACACCTACCACGACTCCCCGTTTAAGCGCGGAGTGTGTATCAAGGTGTCGACCACCACGCCAAAGAAACCGAACTCCGCTCTACGCAAGATCGCTCGTGTCCGGTTGACCAATGGCATGGAGGTAACAGCCTACATCCCCGGTGAGGGGCACAACCTCCAAGAACACTCAATCGTCATGATTCGTGGTGGACGCGTGAAGGACTTGCCAGGCGTACGCTATCACATCGTGCGTGGTATCTTCGATGCCGCTGGTGTCAAACGGATGCAGAGCCGTAGTAAGTATGGGGCGAAGAAGGAGAAGAAGAAAGAGTAGAAGATTGGTTTTCGGTACATTTCGTTGTTGCAACCTCCGGTGCTCGACACGGTACTGAAAAGTACCGCTTACTCCACTCCTCAGTCGCGCCTAGAACTGTCCTCGAAGACCAAACTTCTACAACGCGACTACAGATTTTAAGAAGCTAAGAAGTTGTCAAAGATATGCCACGAAGAAAACGTCAATTCGCCCGTGAATGGAAACCAGACGCCGTCTATGCCAATCCGTTGGTAGGACATTTCGTCGGGATGATTATGTGGTGCGGCAAGAAGAGCATCGCTGAGAAGATCATCTACGATGCTTTTGATATTATCCATGAGCGCACCAAGAAGGGCGGACTCAATACCTTCGAGCAGGCCATCAAGAACGTTTCCCCACTTTTGCAACTGAAGTCCCGCCGCGTCGGTGGTGCCAATTACCAGGTGCCAGTGCCGGTTTCAAGCGAACGCCGCCAGGTGCTCGCCATGCGCTGGATCCGTGATGCGTGTCGCAAGCGCAAGGGAAAGGCCATGGCTGAAAAGTTGGCTGATGAATTGCTCGATGCCTCCAACAAGGCTGGTGCCGCTATGAAGAAGCGTGACGAGACGCATCGTATGGCTGAAGCCAACAAGGCCTTTGCTCACTTCGCCTAGGGCAAAATGCAGTTTTCAATTTTCAAGGGGCAATCTTCATTGAATGTGCGGTGGTACATTGTTTGGTAATTGGAATTGGAAAATTTGTTGGAAATTGATTATTGGTAATTGAAATTTTTTAAAACATATGGCCCGCAAGACCCCGCTCGACCACTATCGCAATATCGGTATCATCGCTCATATCGACGCTGGCAAGACCACGACGACGGAGCGTATTTTGTTTTATACGGGTATTACCCACAAAATCGGTGAGGTACACGAAGGAACGGCAACGATGGACTGGATGGAGCAGGAGCAGGAACGTGGTATTACTATTACCTCAGCTGCTACTACCTGTTACTGGAAGGGCTATCACATCAATATTATCGATACACCGGGACACGTAGACTTTACCGTTGAGGTAGAGCGATCTCTCCGTGTGCTCGATGGAGGTGTGGTGGTGTTTGATGGTAAAGAAGGAGTGGAGCCACAGTCGGAAACCGTGTGGCGCCAGGCAGAAAAGTACGAAGTACCACGCATGTGTTTTATCAACAAGATCGACAAAGAGGGCGCTGTCTTTGAAGAGGCTCTGGCTTCTATTTCGAATCGTCTCACAACACACGCCGTGGCTATCCAATACCCGATGGGACTGCGCGGTGATTTCTATGGCTTGATCGATCTCATGACCATGAAGGCCTACACCTTTGAAGGAGAGATGGGTGAAAAGGTTATTGAAGGTGAGATCCCGGCTGAATATGCCGACAAGGCCAAGGAGTATCGTGAGAAAATGGTAGAAAAGATTTCTGAAACAGATGATGCTTTGACGGAAAAATATTTGAACGGAGAAGAGATCTCGGTCACTGAATTGAAAGCCGCGTTGCGTAAGGCAACCATCGCTGTGCGTTTGCACCCAGTGATGACGGGGACAGCTCTGCGCAACAAGGGCGTGCAGTTGGTGCTCGACGCGGTCGTTGATTACCTACCATCGCCTGTCGACATCCCTCCAGTCACCGGTATCGACCCCAAGACCGAACAGCCACTGGCGCGCGAGACGCGTGATGATGAACATTTTTCGGCCCTGGCCTTCAAGATTGCGACAGACCCATTTGTCGGTCAGCTGACTTTTTTCCGTGTCTATTCTGGTACGGTGAAAGCTGGATCGTATGTGCTCAATTCCACTAAGAATGAAAAGGAACGCATCGGCCGCATCCTTCGTATGCACGCCAATCACCGTGAAGAAATTGAAGAGCTGACTGCAGGCGACATTGGTGCTTTGGTAGGGATGAAGGTAACGACGACAGGAAACACGCTCTGTGATTTGGAGAACCCTGTTATCCTCGAATCGATTACTTTTCCAGAGCCAGTGATTGATATTTCAGTTGAACCAAAAACCAAGGTTGATCAGGAAAAGATGGGCATGGCTCTAAAGAAGCTCCTCGAAGAAGACCCAACCTTCCGGGTCCATACTGACGAAGAGACCGGTCAGACCATCATGTCGGGTATGGGTGAACTGCATCTCGACATTCTGGTGGACCGCATGCGTCGTGAATTTAAAGTAGAAGTGAATGTCGGTCGTCCGCAGGTAGCCTATCGTGAAACCATTCGAGGTACGGCTGAAGCTGAAGGGAAGTACATCAAGCAATCGGGCGGTCGTGGTCAATATGGTCACTGCTGGCTGCGCGTGGAACCAAACGAGGTGGGTCTCGGGTACGAGTTCTTGAATGAAGTGAAGGGTGGCGCCATTCCGCAGGAGTTCATCAAGCCAATCGACAAAGGAATCCAGGAGGCGATGCTCTCGGGCGTGCTCGCTGGTTACCCAATGGTGGATGTCAAAGCTACTGTGTACGAAGGTTCCTACCATGATGTCGACTCATCCGAAGCGGCTTTCCGTATCGCTGGCTCCATGGCTTTCAAGGAAGCTTGTCGCAAGGCCAAGCCGATGATCCTCGAGCCAATTATGAAAGCGGTGGTTATTACGCCGGAACAGTTTATGGGTGATATCGTCGGTGATATTTCAGCCAAGCGTGGTGTCATCAAGGAGATGAATGCTCGTGGTGAAGGGACTGCCTCCGTCAAGGAGATCCATGCTGAAGTGCCACTTTCCTCGATGTTCGGTTATGCCACCCAGATGCGTTCGATGTCGCAGGGCCGCGCGAGCTATTCGATGGAGTTCGGTCACTACGCCGAAGTGCCCAGTAATGTGGCCCAAGAAATCATCGGCACCCGTACCGCCGCTGGTGATGTGAAGCCAGCCTAAGGAGGAGGGTAGAGAAACTTCCAAACCACCCTGAGACTAACGCAGGGTGGTTTTTGTTGTGTGTGAGTATGTGTTTCCAAAAATACCTTCCCTTTTCATTTCCACTGTTTACGCCGAACATCTCTGACTCGCAATGCCGAACAGGGAGCGGTCTCGTCGAAACCATCCTGCCTACGCTCGACTGTTACCGGCACGCTCATTACGGATGTGACCCGCCTAGACTCGGCGAGGCTGGCCGCCGGTAAACCGAAGGAAAGAAAATGAAAGGTATTTTTGGAAAAGGAGCAGAGTTTCTATCAGACAAGAATCTTTGCGCCGTGAGGGATGTCTTTTTTGGCGCAAGCTATGCTTGGAAAGCTTCCGCTCTCTGCAATGCAGGGACCGAGAGATACCCTCGAAGGACACCTGGCGGGGGATCGGGGCCCGTGGTGGCTCAAGAGTCTTAAACGGTTCAACCGAAAGGACTTCCGTGAGATGCGAGATGACTTTCCGGTGCGGATGACCATCGTGCGTGATGTTGGTCTGGACTTCCAACGCCCCATGGCTTTCCATGAAGTTTTCGGTTTTCACGTGGATCCTATGGCGCAGGAGATGCTCAGGAAGCCGCCTGAAAACGCGCGGCTGCCAGCAACCATCGACTTGACGCTGGTGTCGCCGTTGCAGTTTGGCTTCAGCAAGTCGCTATCGCGCCAAGACTTCATTCAGGCGGCCGGAGAAGTTGGCCTTGAACTTTGCCATGCTCACGACGCGTTCGATTTGCGTCGGCAGCATCTGAGCCAACCGCGTTATGAAGAACTGATTGTGGCGACACCGCCGATTTGGGTTCCTGGCTTCGAGGGAGGGCTGTTCTTCTTTGGAGTGGGGCGACAGGACACGTTTGTCCTGCGTGCTGTATTGACATAACGATCACTGGATGTCCTCATTCGTCCGGACCAGTTATTCGTCTTCGCTCGGCCATTTCGGGAATGGCAGCTTTCATAGCTGGTGCGATGCCAGCCCCAGCCATTAGTATCTCCCGCGTAAGGTGAATAACCAAGCGCGGGTTTTTCTTTCCTCCCGAATTGACACGTTGTACAAATCTTATCACGACCGTGATACAATTTGTACATGGAGTTTTCAAATAAAAATATGAAAAAAGAGAACGCATTGCGCATACCATACGGATTTATCGGGAAGGCACTGCTTGGGACGGTTGCCGTCGCCGGAGTATTGGCGATAGGGCTCGCTGCCCCGAATGTGTTTCAGGTAATCAAACTTTTTGAAAAAAAGCATGACAAGAATTATCGGCGTTATCGGTCATTGAAATTGGTACGGAGTGAGATACAAAAGTTGGCCAAGAAGAAATTCATCATCGTTTTTGAAAAGAATGGCGAACCAGTTATCCGTCTGACTGAGGCCGGGCAGAGGGAGTTGCTACGCTATCAGCTAAAAGAGAAAAGTATTGAGAAGGGGTCGTGGGATAAAAAGTGGAGATTGATCATTTTCGATATTGAGGAAAAGAAGCGCTATGTGCGCGATCGAGTACGCCACGATATGCAATCCTTTGGATTTGAAAAACTGCAGGATAGTGTCTGGGCCTATCCGTACGAATGTGAACAGGTGGTAGG
>JAYVWV010000049.1:0-5879 GCA_043785755.1 Candidatus Moraniibacteriota bacterium | reverse complement strand
GCGGCGCAGTCTGTATCGGTGATGATCTGGAGATCGACCTTGGGGTCGCCATAACCGACCCAGGTCTTATTGGCGGTTTCGAGGACATTATGAGTCCTGGTCGCCCAGGGAGAAAACCCCTCCCCGCTTATGAGCTGCACAAAATCGATAAAGAGGCTGCCGAGAAATAATCCGCCAAGAAGAATAGCGAGCGCCAAGAAGTTTTTAGCCTTCTTCGCTGCGGGTTCACTTGGGTTCACTGCCTTCTCTTCGATTTCTGTCATAGGTGTCAGTGACAATGGATAAGCTATACAGGCTATTCAGATTTTCCGCTGCTCTCGGCACATGACTTTCCAATCGGTCGGGATTGCTTCGTCGTTGCGAGGGTGCCACCATTCTTGATCAGGTCTTTTTGGAGCGTATTTAAATCAATAGAGGCAGAGTGGGACAGCCGGTAGTCATCAAAACCGATGGTGAGCGTGTCATTTACCAACGATTTGATGAGGGCACCCCCACCCACTGCCAAAACAAACAGGAGAGTCAAACTGCCCAAAGCACGGGGCATAAATGCCTTCTTCAGAGCGCGTGCTGCTTTTTGTCCAATGAAGCGCATTTTTTCCACCAATAAGGCATTTTCCATAGATATCTTAGTAATAGGCCACCCTATCATACTGGGTATTTTTTGACAAGAAAAAACACCCCGGGCGAGGGGTTCGTCTAAACAGCGGTCAACCCCTGTATCTTATCTCATCGTTCTCTGGTCCGACTATATCGGCGAGCACTGAGTCAAGATCGTCGATACTGCGCGAACCGATACCATCAGCTTTGCACGATGGATTGCGAAGTTCGGCCCGCACCGTTTCGACGACCGAAATCGGATGGACCCCGGTGATGAGGTTATCGTTGACGGCGATATTTGGGCCGCTTTTGCAGTGCGAGAGACAGCGCGGTGACTCGAGGACGAGGGCTTCTTCGGGGGCAAATCCTTCCTGCAAAGCAAGCCAAACGTTCCTGGCGCCCTTCTGGCAACAGTTGTCCCGGAGGCACACTTTGATAGTGGCTCGGGTGTCGGCAATGGGTTGTGGATCGTTCATCGTGTGCAATATAACCTGAGTACTGTACCACGTTTTTTCTGCTCTGGCAAGAGGTATACCTTTCTGGCCAGTGTTTTTTCGGCATTTCTTTGTTTTTTGTATTGAGCACCCTATTTTATGAACATTGATTTATTCGGACCCTTGCCAAATAAACCTTATGGTGGTACATTTTCCGTACTGATGAGATGTCCTTGTCGGTACCAGATTCGATCGCGAAGGAAGCGGTATGATAGTAGTCTTTGAAACCCCGGTGGGCGATCGTCCGCTAACCCCCACCTACGATGATGCGATCGCGGTGTTGAAGCAGTTATTCCTAGAGGCCTTGCGCGGTCAGAGCCTGACAATCACCCGGCGTGAGAGTATGGGCGGGTTCGAATACCTCCCTCCCGCGTTTGGTGGCATTGTTGCCCAGGTCAAGAGTTCTGCTACAGCATTTTATCCAACCACACGGCAGATGGAGGAAGCATTTCGTCAGGCCGCCGAGGAAGCGGGAATAATCGAAACAGCCTGATGGCTAGTAGCAAAGGTGTCGCCAACGTGCGACCAACGGCGGACCCCCCCCAGGTTGCGTCTTTTTTCTTACCTTTTTCCCAAAAGTATGATATTACCACCACGGCCGATTAGAACTTGCGGTGGGAAAATTGCACGATAAAGGCCAGCTGTGCCTGGAGCGGTGTTGGTTTATCACGACGGAAAGAAAAGTATTTCGTGTCCAGACAATAAGTACATTCGTCCTGATCGGTCATATATTCCAAAGGAATTCCCGCTTCCTTGGCTTGCTTGATAATAATCCCCTTTAGGTCGATGAGGATCTTTGCATCCCGTGCGATGAATTCTGGATAGTCGACAAAGGCTGAGAGCACAGCTTCTTTTACTTCAAAGTGTCGGGCACAGATACCGGGACCGATGGTCAGTCGGATGTTTTCTTTCTTCCCACCCGCTTCACAGATATTCTCAAGTGTTGCCGTGATGATGCCGGCAGCAATCCCTCGCCAGCCACAATGGGCGAGGCCGATGATACCCACTTCACTTTCCTCGAAAAAGACCGGGAAGCAGTCGGCGACCGTGAGGGCGAGGATGATGTCTGGTTCGGTCGTGATGAGAGCATCGGTTTCGGCTATGCGAAATGGTGAGCGTTTGTTCACTCGCTCGACGTGAGCTCCGTGCACCTGGTTGGCCACCGCTCTTTGGAGTCCAGAAAGTCGCTGCTTTTCGAAGTAGCGGTTGTGGTTGGCAGCGTTTTCTGGCAGCGGGTCGATAAGCGGTAGATACAACGAACCGTCCTCTCGTGTTGAGATCCCTTTGCGAATTTTGTACATAGTTTTATCCCTTTACGCTTTCTCTACGGCAACTGCCGATCCCGGGCTTTTTTATATCTTAATTTTTCTGCACCCCCTCTGAAGTGACTGATGATTCGATAGGAGTTGGAGCTGGCGTGATAGGTGCTAGCACAACGGGTGTGACTTTGGGAAAATTGAGGAAGGCTATACCAAAAAGAATCAAGCTAAAGGTGAAGGGAATGCCACTCTGTGCCCCGATAATTGACGAGAGGAGGCTATAGAGGAGTGGAAGGGGCAAAAGGTACAGGCCGGCCACGTAGGCTCTGCCATAGGTCATGTGATGCCCACGCAGTGCTGCCCCGAGCCACACCACCAGAGCACCAAAGAGTAAGTAGATGAGGTGGAAGACCCAAAAAGCGGCGTAGAGAAAGAATGGCAGAAAACAGAAACCGATGAGGAGTACGACTCGGAGAACTGAAGCGATTTTATCGAGGAAGCCAGTATAAGCAGCTCTCGTCACGACGAAGGACCCTTGGTCCCCCTGGCTCCGATAATCGATGATACGGAATGCTCCTTTGTTCGGATCATGATAGCCGACACTCTTTTCTCCGAGGATGACCGTCGTATCCAAAGTGGCAAAATCATCGGGGGTGACTGGCTTGGTAGTATCGATGACGACCAGGTTTTTCGGTATTTTGACCGAGTTACTCTGGTTATCTCGCGTGGTACGCCACTCATCGGGGAAAGCGATAGCGTACGGTACCATGACGTTGGTCGAGAGGGTCCCGTTTTGAAAAGTGAGGACCAATTCTTCTGGGTAAAGATTGCGGATAGTTGACCAAACCTGTTGTGCTTCATTCGATCCCAGACCCTGATAAAAGCGGACGGCCGCTGGCAACATGAACACACCCTGAATAACGACGTAGAGGATGATGAGGAACGAATAAAAATGGAGACCGCGGCTCAATTCAAAAGAATGACTGCCGAAGAAATCAGGTCGATAGACAGTGTTTTTGATCTTCTGCCAAAGACGCATACTCTTGGTGTGGATGGTTAGCAAAATTGAGATAAACGACAATGCCAGTATACTAGAAGTAACAGAATGTGCAATCTGTTCCATTGACAAAGCCAACTGAGCGTCCAACGTAACGACATTACTCGAAACCAACGCGTCCGGGTTTTTTTACTTGAGAATGTCACTGAGTCTTTTGATGGTTTTCTTCACTCTTTTTGCGAGCGGATCGCTTCTCATATAGTCTGACTCGATGAGCAAAGCATCGACGCCGACGGTCCGGGCTGGTCGATAATCCCAATGGTAGTTATCCCCTACCATGAGAGCGTCATTTTTGGCGATGCCACGCTCTTTGAGAATCTTCGCAATGAACTCCCCTTTGGAAGAATGAAACTCCCGTGTTGCATGGATCTCATCGAAAAACTCGTTCAGCTTAAAGTGTCGCACTTTGTGATGAATGAGCGCATCGGCTTCTTTGGGCGGCTGTGGATGAGTCGAAAGAAGCACGGTCGTCATACCAAGCTTTTTCAGTTTTCTGAGTGTCGTGAGGACGGTCGGGATGAGCATGAGTTGGCGACAATGATCCTCCAGCGTGCCCTCGGTTTTATAGACCCAGTGCGGCTTTTTCTGATATTTGGTCTTGATCGGATACCACAGTGTCCCATCGCCATCAAAAAATATGATTTTCTTGTTCAGCACCATCATTTCGTTTACAATACTACTTTCCGACGAAGGCACTAACGTATTGGCCGATACAGTACGGCCGAGAAGTACGACAAATTATCCTTTCCCAAAGGAGAGGTTGAGGAAGCCGATCGTGAAGAGCTACCCCGCAAACCATGAGAATCCTGTGAAGCTATGATTCTCGATCTTTATCTTTTCCATAGGTTTTTCTTAATAATAAGGGGCTTCTTACAATTATTATATCACAAGAGAGCTATTATTCTTTTCTTTTGATTTCCAGATAAAGGCTCCCATGAAATAACTGTAGAGGTAAAGCCCGTAGGTATAGAAGTAAAGAGCGATGAATTTCATAATAGGCACAAAAAATGAAAGAAGAGCAAGAGACAAGATACCTCCGGAAAGGAAGATATGGTATCGTATCGATCTCTTTCGAAGCAACACAAGTGTTGGCGAGGTCTCATTCCAGAGAAGCGGCATAACAAAGACTCCGGCCCACCATATAAACATGGATATCTGGTTAGCGTCAGGGTTTCCCCATGGAGTATTTCCAATGATTGCCCACTCCATACCAAAAAGCCCCAGCGTACCAAAAAGTACTGTGATGAACAGGAGTAATTTCCATTTCGATACAATTCTCTTTCTGAAGAAAGAGATGATACCGTACCCAAAAGTAAGCAAAATAATATAGAGTACGATGGTTCCAAAAAACCCCGAGAGTGTTCCTTTGAAGCTAACATTTACAAGAAACTCTCCTGCAAACATGAAGAGGATTCCGGAAAAAATATAGCGAAAAAAAGTGACCATATATGTAATAATATGTTAGATTCGAGAGCGTTGTTGACACTTTCTCATAAATGTTCTGGATAGAAGTATTATATCAGTTTTCCCAGCGGTGTCATACTTTCAATCCCTTTGTGCGGTTTCACGGTGTTGTAGTAGTTTACAAATCGGATCAGTTCAGTCTTGTGATGGATGCGACTCTTGAAGATAGTCTTCTGATGCCACATCTCGAGCAGTGTGCGAATGATTCGTTCGGCTTTCCCATTGGTTTGTGGGGTTCGTACCTTCGTGTGTCTTTGTTCAATCTTGTTTTCCGTACAGAGCCTCATGAAGGCGTGATTCTCAGGATTTCCTCGGTATTCCAGTCCGTTGTCTGAGTAGGCAGTTTCGATGGAGTAACCAGACTCATCCAGCACCTGCTTCAAGAACTTCTCACTGGAATACTGGGTCTTATCTGGAAGAATCGCTGCGAACAGTTCTCTGGAAAAGTCATCGATGCCGACAAACAGGTATTCATGGGTTTCCTTGGGAGCCTCTCCTTTGAGGAGGGGCAGGCGCTTCGTATCGAAGTGGATCATCTCTCCCGGATACTCCTTGTTGTATCTCTTGGCCTGGTTCTTCAGCTTCTCTTCGATTGATTTCTCAATCTTCGAGAGACGCTTGAGGCCATAGGCCAGGCAGCGGAATCGTTTGTTTTCACTCGTATGGAGGCTGTAGTCCCTGTTTCGTGTTCTATGGAGTATCCTGTATACTGTGGGAGCAGTCACTCGGTACTTCCGTATGAGATCGCAAACACGAATATGATTTTTGAAGTACTCGTCTGAAAGCTCTTTTCTCTGATCTGGGGTTAATCTCGTTTTCTTGTGGATGACCATATTGTTTCCAAAAATTGTTTCTCTTGAGCTTAATGGCTCAATCAATTTTTGTAAACAACGCTGTTCATTCTTACATGTAAGGATAAAAATTATGTCTGAGACATCTTTTCCACGGTCAGCGAAAGCGATACTTTTGGGAATGTTTTTTGTTGTCTTGTTGGTACTCGTGTTTGTC
>JAYVWV010000048.1:0-17324 GCA_043785755.1 Candidatus Moraniibacteriota bacterium | reverse complement strand
CCGGTGGATGCCACTTTTATTCCACAGTCACTCTTTGTGACGCAGGGGACATCCATCGCTGATGGCAAATCCAATACCATCTATGTCGGCAACAATGATAACCTGATGGTCTTAAACGAAAAACAAGATCTGACGGTGGCGGTGCTCAACACCGGATCGGTCAAATACTTCACCAAGGACTACATCACGGACACGATGGTGAGCGACGTGCGCGGTTTCTGGCCGCTGTCGGCCACGGGGTCACTGAACGACGTTTCGGTGAAAGCCAATACGACCCTCACCAATAACGGTGTCACCACCTTCGTCTCCGGCGTGCGCGGGACAGCTGGCAGTTTCAACGGGACCACCCAGTCTCTGTCGCTGGCGGACAATGTGGCGCTGTCGGTCACGGGGAGTGTGACCTTTGGGGCCTGGTTTAAGACGACGAGCGCCAGCACCAACCAGTTCATCGTGAGTAAGAACGGTTCGTACACTTTGGAAGTGACGGCGACTGGAAAAGTGCAGGCGGTTATCACCGGCGGCACCACGGGGACCAGGATATCGACCAACTCTATCGATACCGGCTGGCACCATGTGGTGGCGGTCTACAATGCGGCGGCCCTGACACTCGATATCTATCTCGACGGCATCCTGACCAACGGCGCGCTTTCTGGAACGGTGCCGGCCGCTATCACCGACTCAGCCGGTGCCTTCAACATCGGAGCCAATGCTGCCGCTACGTTCTTCGGCGGGCAGATCGATGAAGTCTTTGTCACCGCCGATATCATGACCGGCTCGCAGATCAAACATTCGTATCGGGTGGGCGCTCGTGCTTTGAACAATCATACTGCCGATACCCTACAAAATATCAACGGGGCATCGAGCCAGGTCAACGCGGTGGCCGTCAATCTCGAGGGCGGTACGATATTCCTCGGAACGAACGGCGGCGGTATTACGGAAATCGGAGGCGACACTGATACTCAGGTCACAACCTACACCACCTCCGGACCAGCCGATGATACGGGGACCAACTTCGCCAACGCCACCATTAACAGCCTGTCCGTGGGGCGTGGCTTTGGTACTGGAGCGCTCCTCGCTTTTGGGAACGGTGCCGGGGCGTGGCTGGAATCGGAAAATACCGGTATGAAGGATTTTCTCTCCCAAAGTTACAATCCCTTCGGCGGCACCCTAGTACAATCAAACCTCAATGTGGACAATGTGTTTCGGGTCACTAACCAGCTTTCTACCAAGCTCGACAACTTGGCCGGGCTTTCTTCCCCGCAGATTGGGCTCTACGAATATTTCCGCGCCGATGCCAACGGAGCGGCCTCCAACACCTTCAAATCCATTTCCGGGGCGCTTAACCTCCAGGCTTCCGACAATAACAACAACGTAAACTTCCTGGATAACAACGGTGCCACGAGGGCGGTCATCCAAGTCCAGGGCCCCTACGGCAACGGTGCCGATGGAGCGGTCTCCTTGAGCGGCAGTACCGCCACCAACATGAACACTGGTTCTCTTAATGCTCTAAACGGCCGGACCTATGCCGATGGTATTGCTTATCGTGTCAACGCTCCGGTGGTCAACAGTACGACGCTCACGCGTTTCGCGGCAACGTACAACTTGAATAACGGCATCGCGGCTGGTGACGAGCTCCTCCTCATCAACCTGCAGGGCAGTGTCAATGCCTCTGACGCGGTGGATGTCGGCAAGTACCAGCTTGTGCGCGTCAAGTCGGTCACGCCAACGACTATCACACTTAACAACAAAGTGGACTTCAAGTTTGATAGCGCCACGGCTGCCAACCAGAAAGTCATCGTCCAAAGAGTGCCGAACTATACCAACGTCACGCTTTCGGGCACGTCGAGCATCACGGCCTCGGCTTATGATGGTCTGGCGACGCTGCCGACCGGAACGGCAGGATTCCTCACGGGTATCGTGGTCTTCCGGGCCAACGGGACGATCACTGTTGGTACCGGCACGAGTATCAACACGACGGGCAAAGGCTATCGTGCGGGTGCCGGCGGCGCTTCTGGTAACAACGGCGGTCTTTCCGGTGAAACGGTTGACTCACAGACGCTGGTCTCCGGATCAGGCATCGGTGTCGCCGGTAGCGGTGCATCGGCGCCACTGGCCGGCTTCGGCGGCGGTCGTGGTGGTGACGGTGCCTTGGCACAGCCGGCTGACGGCGCCACGGCACTTCGTGGTGGTGGTGGCGGCGGTGGATCAACCGGATCGGGCGTGACCACGGGCGGTGGCGGCGGCGGCGCTGGAGGATCGTATGGTACCAAGCCTGGCGGCGGCGGCGGTGGCGCTGCGACGACCGCAGCGAGCGGCGCTGCGGGTGGTACTGTCGGAACGACTCTCCCTGGTGGTGGTGGTGGTGCCGGTACGACTACGGGTGGTGCTGGAGGAACCAACACCCTTGGTGCCAACGGTACCGGTACCATCGGAGTCGGTGGTGCGGTCGGTACAGCCACGACTAACGCTTCCGGAGGCGGCGGCGATGCCGTCAACACGGGCGCCGGAGGAGGAGGAGGCGCCGGAGCGCCTTATGGTGTCGTGGCTTTGACGACGATATTTCATGGTTCCGGTGGTGGAGGCGGCGGCAGTTCGAACAACACGGCGACAGCCGGAGGAAACGGCGGCGCGGGCGGTGGTATCATTATGCTCTTTGGCGATACTATCACCGTCACGTCAACCGGTGCTGTCAACGCGCAAGGCATAGCTGGTGTGGCCGGCACCACTAACTCGGGCGGCGGCGGCGGCGGCGCGGGCGGTAGTATTCTTATCCAGGGTCGCGCTCTGACGCTCGGTTCCAGTTTGGTGAATGCTGTGTCCGTCGGCGGCGGTACCAAAGTCGGCGTGGCCGGTGGTGGCGGTTCGGGTGGCGACGGAAGAATCGCGGTCGTAACGGGTAGCGCCGTGGTGTCCGGTACGGCGACGCCGGCCGCTGGCAGTACGACGGCCAACGTCAATGATTATGGAACTCTCTTCATCCGCGCGACCAACACCCAGGGTGGTGACTTAGCGGAAAGTTATACTACGGGAGATTTCGGCATCGAACCGGGCGATGTGGTGGAAATGGCTGACGCCAAGGTGACGACGGACGGTGGTGAGGAAATTGTCCCCAAGGGCGTCCTCCGTAAAGCGCACGACCCGTATAGTCGGAAGCTGGTTGGGGTTATTTCGACTGATCCGGGCGTGCTCATCGGTAACGGCGGATCGGAAAGCGATAAGTCACACCAGGCCAAGCTGGCGCTCACCGGGCGGGTGCCGATCAAAGTCTCCACGGAAAACGGTCCCATTAAGATCGGCGACTTCTTGACGGCCTCGAGTCGTCCGGGTATCGCCATGAAGGCCACCAAGGCTGGGGCGGTGGTTGCGCAGGCCATGGAAAATTTCGACAATGCCGATCCATCCTATAGCGCCCTCATCACCGGCTTCGTGAAGGCCTCGTACTTTAATGGCGTCAGTCTCTCGGAGTATGCGACGGCTTTTCAACCAGCGGTACAGAATCAGTCAGAGTTGGCACCCACCCTCTTGGCGCAGTTCACGGCGGAAAACAACGCGACTGCAGCTGCTGCTTTGGTGACGCCTGACCTCAAGGCCACGGTGTCGGAACTGCTCACTGATCGGGTGGCGGCGGGGATTGAGATGATTACTCCAAAAATCACGACCAAGGAAATACATCTGGAAACGATTACGGCCACCACGCCTACCATGAGTCTGAATCTCCAGTCGAATGGAAACTTTACGGTCAATGATGCGACCAAAACCCCGGTCATCACTTTTGACGACAAAGGCAATGGCACGTTTAATGGGACGCTGACTGCCAAGAAAATTAAAGCGGATTCTATTGAAGGGTTGGAAATATTTACCAATCAGATCAGTAGTCTCTCTGAGGCTTATGCTCATTTGGCAGCGGTGGCACAGAATAATACCGGAGAGACAGCCGTTACTCCTGTCGGCGATAAACCGCTATCTCCTAGAGAAACGACAACACCAGCCAAACCGCTCACACTCCAGAACGTGAATATCCAGATGGACATGAATATTCTCGGGAAGCTTTCCACAGCTGGCGCGGTCGTGATGGGTGGCGACGCTCAATTCGATGGTAACACCGTGTTCTCGAAACTAGCCACCTTCTTCGGTAGCACGCTGTTTCAGGGGAGCGTCAGCTTCGACAAGGTGCCGACGTTTGGCTCTGATACGGCCGGATTTGCCCTGATTAAGAAGGATGAGCAGAGAGTGCATGTCTCATTCACCGCCCCCTATGGAGAGCAGCCAGTGGTGGCTGTCAGCATGACGAACGATCAATCGCCGCTCCTCGATGATAAGGCTGGCGAGGCGCTCAAGGCCGATGTGGCGGCTGTCGAAAAGGATTACCTTGATACGGTTTTTGGTTCCGATGTGAAGTACATTGTGACTGAAAAGAGTTCTGCTGGCTTTACGATTATTCTGAGTAAAAAGGCTCCCTACGACTTGCAATTCTCTTGGGTGGCAGTCGCGGTCAAGAAGGCTACTACCACCGTATCGGATGAGGGCAGAAAGAGTATCCCAGACCCTGTGGTCATCCCTATCCCACCGGTCGTCATTCCGCCAGATCCAGAGGTACCAAAGCCGCCTGAAGATTCGACTCCGAAAGCGGTTGGTGGTCCCGGTGGGGGAGGCGTGTTATCTCCTGACAGTGTTGTGGTCACGCCGCCTCGTTCCTAGCGTTGATAAAAAAAGAAGCTGCATCATGAAAGGTGCGGCTTTTTTTATCTTGCCCTTTCATTTCATTGTGCGGTACAATGAAGACAATCAAATGCTATGGCTCGCGTCGCAAAAACAACAAGAACAATCGCTGCGCCGGTAGCCCCGGTCGTTTCCCAGGTCGCCGAAGGTTCGAAGCGCGCCCTGCCGATTATCGTTGTGTTGGTGGTGCTTCTCCTCTCAGCTGTGGGGACAGCCGGGTATTTTTATTACCAGTATCACAACACACCAGCCGAACGAGACGCCAAAGAAATCGCCAAACTCACCAAGGAAATTGGGGCGGTTATGGAGCTCCCCACTGGAGAAGTGCCGACCCTGGCAACCGTGACTGACAAGGGGAAACTGGCGGAACAGCCTTTCTTTCAAATGGCGGAGAATGGCGACAAAGTGCTCATCTATACTAGTACAGGTCGGACCATTCTTTATCGTCCGGGGACGCACAAGATCATTGATATGACCGTCGTCAATGTGAAGCCATCGGGAGAAATCACTGCCGCTGAACCTGAGCCTGCACCTGCGCCGGTACCGGCCAGCGTCCCTGTGGAACAGGTTACTCTCACCACTGTAACTCTCTATAATGGCTCTGCCAAGATTGGTGTCACCAACACGCTCGAGGATACGCTCAAAGTCACTTATCCGGATCTCACGGTAGCGCTCAAGGACAAAGCGGCGAAGAATGATTATCAGGGGAATCTCGTCGTAGATCTCTCTGGAAAGAATAGTGAGCTGGTCAAGAAATTGGCTGGCAGTATCGGTGGGATAGTTGGTGCATTGCCGGTTGGCGAGACAGCTCCGAGTACCGATATGCTGATCATCGTCGGAAACAAGAAATAGCAGGGTGGCGCAATATGTTTTCCCGCGGTGCATGAGGCATGGCGGGATTTGCTTTTTTAAGCCTTTTAACGCTACTCTAAGAATACTATGAGCACTGGTACGACTGAAGAAATCAAAGCCCGCCTCAACATTGTCGAACTCATCGGCACGTATATACGTTTGGAGAAGGCTGGCGCCCACTACAAGGCTTGTTGTCCCTTTCATCAGGAACGAAGCCCTTCTTTCATGGTGAATGAGGAGAAGAATATGTGGCACTGTTTTGGCTGCGGTAAGGGCGGCGATGTCTTCGCTTTTGTTATGGAAATAGAGGGTCTCGATTTTCGTGAGGCTTTGACACTTCTGGCAGAGAAAGCGGGGGTAGAGCTCCCCAAGTACCGGGCCGAGGAGCCGGGCCACAAAGAAAACAAGGAGCGCTTGTTCGCACTCTTGGAACTGGCGACGAAGTTTTATGAGAAACAGCTGTGGGATGGTGTCGGCAAAGAAAAAGCATTGCCATACCTACGTACACGTGGCCTCACGGATGATAGTATCAAGAGATTTCGTTTGGGCTATGCTCTCGATGGCTGGCGCCATCTCTTGGAGTTCGCAGTCAGTAAGGGGTACACCATTCAGGAATTGGAACAAACGGGCCTGCTGATAAAAAAAGAAAGTCAGCCTGAGCACACAGCAGCGCACAATGTGTCAGGCGGTTACGATCGTTTCCGTGATCGGATTATGTTTCCCATTTTCGATATTTTTGGCCATGTCATCGGCTATTCGGCGCGCGTCGCTCCGGGAGGGGATGAGACCCAGGCCAAGTATATCAATACGCCAGAAACGATGCTCTACCATAAGAGCCGCGCTCTCTATGGTCTTTTCCAGGCGAAGCAGGCCATGAAGCAAACGGGCGTCACGGTGATCGTCGAGGGCAATATGGATGTCATCGCCCTGCATCAGGCCGGCGTCGAACATACGGTAGCCGTATCCGGCACGGCCCTCACCGATGAACAATTGACTCTGATCAAGCGCTACGGCAAGGAAGTGCGCCTCTTCTTCGATATGGATGGGGCGGGTCAGAAGGCGGCCCGGAAAAGCGCAGAGCTAGCCCTAGAGAAGGAGCTCCAGGTATCGATCGTGGCACTTCCCTTTGGTAAGGATGCGGCTGATATGGGCAAGGAGGATACCGAGAAACTGCGCGAGGCAGTAGCTCAGACGACGCCGGTATTGCGCTATTTCCTCTCTGTTGCCGTCGCAAAAAATGATGTCACAACCGCCGCTGGCAAGCGCCAGGTAGTGGAAGATTATGCCACACTGCTTCTGATCGTCAAGAATCCCATCGAACGTTCGGAAGCAATCAAGGATTTGGCCCGCAGACTCGAGATGGATGAGCGTCTGACGACCTCGGTGGTGAACAAACTGTTTTTGGAGCAAGCGCGCCGTGACGGACCAGCACCACTCCGCCCACCGGAAGATCCCTTCAAGGATAAACACACCTTCGGGAAGCGCTCGGAGCTTTTGCGCGAGGAACTGATCGCTCTTATGTATGTCGAAGAAACGCTTCGTACCACGTTCTTGAGTCGCATCGCTAGCCAGGGATTACAGTTTTTCTTTGAACTGCACCCACTCTTTTTTTTCCTAGTACAAGCGGGCGGTGGGAGTGACCCGCTCTCTCTTATTGAGGAGCAGGGTCTTAAGAGCGAGGCGACGCGTCTTTCGTTTCGTATCCTGGCTTCTCCGGAAATAGCCGGGAAAGAAGGGGAGGAGCGACAGGCTATCCTCTCGGGGACAGCAGAACACTATCTGGCCGATCTCTATACTGAGGTGACGAAGCGTGAAAAATTAATCGCCCTCGAAAAAGCACTTGATGAAGCCCGGGCGAGCAAGGATAAAAAACGCGAGCAAGAGTTACTGGCGGAATTCGTTGTCGTATCGGGGGGCGGCCAGGGAAGGCTTCCCTCGTGAGCCTGGGTCTGCTATGATACAATACCTTTAGGAAAGAAGGGATATTTCACCTATTTTTAAAACGTGCGTTTATGCCGAAAGCAAACAAGAAGAAAGTGACCAAGAAGGCCGTAAAGAAGGTGGCCAAGAAAAAAGTGACCAAGAAAGCGAGCGCCAAGAAAGCTCATGTTAAAGCCAAAAAACTGCCCAAGAAGGCGGTGAAGAAGGTCGCCAAAAAGACTCCGGCCAAGAAGCCAGTAGCCAAGAAAAAAGTTGGTGGACCGACTCAGAAGAAGCAGGCGAAGAAAGCGCCAGAGAAGAAGCCGGTCGGAAGTAAGCAGGATCAGGAAGACGCCAAGAAGAATGCCTTCGACGAGCTCCTGTTTCGTGGCAAGCAGCGTGGTTTTATTACAGAAGATGAGATCATTCATATTCTCCCTGATGTCGAGCAGGATCTGGAGAATTTGGAGAACCTGTATGAGCGCCTGGAAACATCCGGTGTGCGCGTCGTCGGCTCCGAGGAAATGCTCAAGATTGAAACGACGAAAGTCGGTGAGAATTTCGGTAAGAAGGGAAAAAAGAAACCAGCCACCAAACCCAAGGAGAAGATGATGGATATGGGGGAGGAGAGTGACGGTACATCGGACTTGGTGCAGATGTATCTGAAGGAAATCGGTCGGGTATCGCTTCTGACTGGTGAGGAAGAAGTTCGTCTGGCCAAGTTGATCGAGAAGGGTGACCTCAATGCCAAGCAGCGTCTGACTGAGGCCAATCTGCGTTTGGTGGTTTCGATTGCCAAGAAGTACGTCGGCCGCTCGCACAACCTGTCACTCCTTGATCTCATTCAGGAGGGGAACATTGGTCTTTTCCGGGCCGTGGAAAAATTCGATTATCGCAAAGGCTACAAATTCTCGACCTATGCTACCTGGTGGATTCGTCAGGCCATCACGCGTGCGTTGGCTGATCAGTCGCGCACCATTCGGATCCCGGTCCATATGGTGGAGACCATCAACAAATACGCGCAGATCACCCGACGCCTGGTCCAGGAGTTGGGCCGCGAGCCGTTGGCCGAGGAGATCGCCGCTGAAATGAATCTCGAGGTGGAGAAAATCCGTCACATCCAGAAGATTTCTCAAGAAACTGTCTCACTCGAGACGTCGGTCGGCGACAACGAAGACGACAGCGTGCTGGGCGATTTCATCGAAGACACCGAAACGGTCATGCCGCACCAGGCCGCATCGCGCAAGCTCCTCAAGTCACATATCTCTGATATTTTAAGCGAACTGACGCCGCGTGAGCAGAAGATTCTGCGCATCCGTTTCGGATTGGAAGATGGTGTCACTCATACCCTCGAAGAAGTGGGGCAGGAATTCGGCGTGACTCGCGAGCGTATCCGTCAGATCGAAGCTAAGGCACTCGAGAAGATCCGTGAACACGAACACTTGAAGAAGCTCCGAGATTACTGAGATTCCTGATCTTTTCTTGGAGACCGTATGCGTCGCAGTGAGAGAATAAAAAAATATCTTGACGAACATCCGAGGGCGAACGTACAGGCCCTAGAGAAGAAGTTCGATCTTTCCTTTCGTGAGGCACGCCATGTGTGGGCTACTCACTATGGTTTGTCTAAAGTGTCAGAAGGTACCGACTCCCGCCTGATGAAATTTTTTCAGCGCGCAGGAAAAATCTTTTCGGCTGATTTTTCGGAGAAGAAAGTATTGATTTTTTTGGTGGGTCTTGCGGCTCTGGTCCGCCTCGGTTACTTGTATTTCTTCTCCCGACAGGCGGTTCTCCATATTCCTATCCTTGATGCCGAGTACTATCTCGCTTGGGCCAAAGCAATCGTGGAGCATGGTCTGATCGGCGACAAAGTCTTTTTTACTGAGCCTTTCTACGCCTACCTCCTGGCTTTTTTTCTCAAACTTTTTGGCAGCACTTTCGGTGGAACGGTGCTTATCGGTTTTCAATTTATTTTGGGCGCTCTTTTTCCGGCACTCCTCTTCATTATCGGGCGCACATTTTTTTCCCGTGCAGTTGCCCTGGTGGCGGGGGTGCTTGCCGCTCTCTATGGACCCTTCGCTTTTTATGACAGTTTGCTTTTGAAGACCAGCCTCGAGGTGTACACGTTGCCGCTCTTTCTTTTGGTTATCTGGCATGCTTTTGAACGGCCACGCCAGCGGACATTTTTTCTTTCTGGCCTTCTCCTCGGTGCCATCGCTCTTATGAAAGGGAATGCTCTCATCTTTGCCCCACTGACACTGTGGTTTATTTTTCATTTCCTCAAAGCAGAAGGGCGAGCCATTCAACTGAAGTTTGCTGGCCTCTTCCTCGCTGGCCTCTTCCTCTGTATTCTGCCGGTGACGGTACGTAACTATGCGGTTGGTCACGATCTTGTGCCGACCAACTATTCCATCGGACTCGTGCTCTATCAGGGCAACTGGTGGGGTGGCGACGGTTCGACGGCCCGGGTGCCCACATTCCTCCGTCCTCATCCGAAGTTCGAGGAGAGGGACGCGGTGGGGATGGCCGAAAGTTTCTTGGGCCACACCTTGAAGCCTTCGGAAGTATCGCGCTTCTGGATGAACCAGACGTTCACTGAGATAGTCGCTGCACCGAGCCATTTCCTGGCGACACTGTGGAACAAGCTCCTTCTTCTCATGAACTATCGAGAATACAGCGATAATTACAGTTATGCTTTTTATCGCTCCTTTATTCCCTTTCTCTGGTTGCTCCCTGGGTATTATTTTGTGTTGATCGGCGGAGGCACTGGGCTGATTCTGATTTTTTTCCGCACCTTTGAAGAAACCATTTTCGGCGAGCACAGAAGTGAGATTGAGCATGCTCGTTTCCGGCGGACGAAACTGCTGCTCCTCTCATTTTTCATTGCCTATGCGGGAGTTCTTCTTCTAACGACGATCAATGCTCGCTATCGCATGCCACTCGTCCCGTTCCTTATCTTATTTACGGCGGCCATGCTGGTCTATTGTTTTGAGTGTGCACGGGAACGCTCGTGGTTTCGTATCAGGAATATTTTTTTTGGGGCAGGATTGTTTCTTCTCATCACCATTCTGCCCCTGTCCATTTTCCGTCGGGTAAGTTTCGCTGACGCTTACAATAATATTGCTCAATCATTTCTTGAAGCCGGGGACTATAGGACGGCGGAAGAATATTTCGACAAGGCCATCCATGATGACGATCAGTACGCATGGAGCTATGGCGGTCTTGTTCATATTGCCTTCCTTGAACAGCGCTACGATGATGTAGAAGGCTTACTCAAGAAACTTATTCTGATCCGGCCGGATGACCTCGGGAATTATGAGGAGCTGCGCCTGCTCAAACAGGTCAGGACGCTACCGGAAGATGAGGCGCGGACGGCAGTGGTCGTCTGGTTCGCCAAAGCGAATAATGAACAACTCTATGACTCTGATTTTTACGAGGCTTCCCGTTTCCTCAATGCGGGGGATGATGCCCAAGCTCTGCCATTTTTACTGGCATCGCTGGAGAAGCATGAGACGTCACTCTCTCCTCTTGTTATGCTCGCTGCCCTGAAAAATCGGCACAACGATACTCTTTCCGCCAAGCGCTATCTGCAGCAGGCGCTGGCACAGAACCCAGATGTTTTCCCTGTTCGTTATAACCTGGCCAACGTTTTCATCAAGGAAAATAATTATGGGGAAGTGGTCAACCTGCTCAAGGAGGTGTATGAATTCACTCCGGAGCTCGGTGAAGTCTGGTACAACTATGTCGTCGCTCTCGTCAAAGAGGGAAAAACGGCCGAAGCAGTGCCAATCATGCAGGCCTATGTTGAACGCTACAAGGATGACACCAGTCGGGTAGCTACGGTCAAGAAATTTCAGGATGCCCTCAAGCCCAGTACCCCATCGCTTGAGCAAACGGTCAAGAACGGACTGAAACAGTGAAGACTGGTCGTTCACGGGGAGAAGGTGAGGTAGGTTAGAATGGAAATGTAATTATTTTCCTCTTGCTATGGGTAAAAAGCTTCGTATCGGCTGGTTCTCTTTTTGAGGACAGTTGCAATGGATGAATGAGTCATAGAGAGAGTATAGCCAAAAAAATGTTCGTGGGCGAACTGGTGTCGTGCCGCAACGGGGATGGGGGCGCTCGCGGAGCCCCTTTTCTTTTATTGGGCTCAACCTTGCCATCCTTGGCAACTTTGCTATAATCAATCTGTTCCTTTTTGGGAGCGGTATACTATATTCCGGCGTAGCTCAGTGGTAGAGCGAGGGACTGTTAATCCCCAGGTCGTAGGTTCGAACCCTACCGCCGGAGCAACCAAAATTTGAGGCTTACTAAAGCCTCATTTTTTGTATCCCTAACGTAGAGTTAGAACCTGGTATAATAAAGCTTATGGAACAATTCAAAGAAAACAGAATAGAAAAACCTGTCCGTCACGCAGTTTCCATAGTGATAAAGAATGCCCGCGGGGAAACGCTCTTTGCTTTGCGTTCACCGCATAAGGATTCCTACCCATCGACGTGGAGTCTTCCATCTCATTATGTTGGGGAAGATGAAGAGCTGACGGATACGGTTCGACGGATAGGGGAAAGGAAATTAGGTGTCGCACTTGAACCAGTAGAGCTTATCAATGAGGGAAAATCGGATAGAGGGAGTTTCACGCTTTTCATGCATGATTATGAAGCGAGAGTCGCGGAAGGGGAACCACACATTGTTTCGGATGATTACGTGGAACTTAAATGGGCAGAACCACATAGGCACCTCGAATCAATGGAGGTGATGGGGGATTGCTGTCGACTTTATAAAGAATCTCTTGAAGCAGACAAATCTGGAACATAGAAATTTATATTGGACTTCTCTATCACAGTTCTAACATCCTTCACGATGCGGAGCAACTTCTAAATAGAGGCTTATATGAGCCTCTATTTATTTTTTACTCTTGACTTAGATCTAGAAAGATACTAGATTACACTGTTGCAAGTATTTGGTTTTGCAATAGCCAGTCCCGGCTAAAGGGAAGAACATTGACAAGGAGAGTCAGCATGAGCGCAGAAGGAACGTTACGGGTTGAGATGCAATGCCCAGACTGTTGTGGCGACGGCCTGTATATGGGCTCGTGCGAGCCCAAGGGTGTTGCCGCCATCTGCAGTGTGTGTGGTGGTTCAGGCAAGAAGATTCTCGAGTACTTGCCGTTTACTGGACGGAAACCGAGAACTGACGTGAGAATCGTCTGGCACCGCAAGGGCATTCCGGCCATGCCCAGAAGTGAAAGCGAAGGAATCCCGTACAACGATTGGCTGAACGGTAAGCTCCCGCCTCGCTAACGACGCGGGCACAGCCACGAATCATGAGGCCGTATGGTATCACCCAGCGGCCTTTTTTCTTTTTCATACCAAAACCCGCTCCATTTCTGTTACCATTTTTACTATACTTCCCCAATCAAAAGTTCTAAGTCTGTCCACTAGAGGGAGCAACTGAAAACGAGGCTATAACAAGCCTTGTTTTTTGTTACCCAGAACGGGATTCGAACTCCTATTGACCTGTTTTTATTAATATGGTATACTCTCTATATAAGCATAAACCATATTAGCGATATTTTGAGCTATGTATCTCAACGAGGACATCCAAAAAAGATTGGAAGAAAATAAACGGAAGCTTGACGCTCTCCGACCACTCCCTGTTCAGGCTGTCAAAAAACTGCGTGAGCAATTTGAATTGGAAATGACGTATAACTCGAATGCTATCGAGGGGAACAGTCTTACTTTAAAAGAAACATATCTGGTCATTAGTGAGGGGCTGACTATCAAGGGGAAGCCCCTTAAGGATCATCTGGAGGCCAAGAATCACACTGAAGCGCTCGAGTATCTTTCGGAATTGATTGATAAGGATAAAAAACACACCATTTCCGAGCAATTCATACGTTCACTCCACCAGCTGGTGGTGCAGGATACGGACAAGGAGTGGGCAGGA
Source organism: Candidatus Moraniibacteriota bacterium (assembly GCA_043785755.1). Lineage (GTDB taxonomy): Bacteria > Patescibacteriota > Minisyncoccia > Moranbacterales > UBA1568 > UBA1568. The sequence continues at coordinate 3,890 of JAYVWV010000048.1, read as the reverse complement.
CAGTATCGAAACAGTGGAGTCATGATTACCGGTACCGACCATAGGCCACCAGAAGCCTTCGAAGTGCCAAGATTGATACAGGAACTACTTAAATGGGTGAAAACTGAGAAAGCTAAGCTCCACGTAGTTGAATTGGCAGCGCTCTTTCATCACAAGCTGGTACATATTCACCCATTCTTTGATGGTAATGGCCGGACAGCACGATTGGCAATGAATATCTTTTTGTTGCAAGCCGGATACCCGTTGGTCATCGTGCTCAAAAATGATCGTAAGAAGTATTACCGAGTACTCGCTTTAGCTGATAAAGGAAAGTACGCGCCATTAGTGCGATTTATTGCTCAGGCAGTCGGGCGGTCACTTTCTATCTATCTCAAAGTATTGACCCCGACTTCAAAGAAAAAGGAAGTATTTATTTCGCTCCGTGAGCTTAGTGGCCAGTCCCAGTATTCTGCGAAGTATCTCAATCTTCTTGCCAGGACAGGGAGATTGGAAGCACATAAAGACGGAAGGAATTGGCTTGTCTCCAAAGAATCGCTCGAACGATATGTAAAGGGGAGAAAGAGGAATCGATAGAGAATGAGAAGTTTTTTTCCAGAAGTACACTTATACTTCTTAATTAGACCTACCCTTGCAATAGTTCAGTCGTTTGTTTGAAGCAAAATTCCGTATTGGGATAAGAGATACTGAGATCTAATGTTCCGAAATCATCCCAAAGTGTGAGCTAACTATCAAACTTCTTAAGTGACCGGTTCCCATCTAGTCCTTACGTTTGAGAGAAGCCAAAAATACGATCCAACAGGGTCGTATTTTTGTTATCACGGATAGAGAGTTCCAAACATGATATACTTCTGTCATGACAAAAGATTACAGCGCAAGAAAATATCGAATTGTTTCTCAAGATTGGGAGTTGTTTCAGACGCAATACAGAGACATGAAGCGTATCATCCGAGAAATTCTTGGAGATCAAATACAAAGTATTGAGCACGTGGGCAGCACATCAATTCCAGGTTTAGCAGGTAAGCCCAACCTCGACGTACTCGTCATTGTGAAAGATATAACTAGCATAGGATCTTTTCGTAGTCGTATAGCAGAGAAAAAACTCGAACTCGCAAAAGATTATATAGGAGCGCCAAGCTGGCTTCTTTTTCGCATGGAGAACGGAGAGAAAATAATCAATGTTCATGTCTTGGAGCATAATCATCCGAAAGCACGGCAAATGATCATTATGCGAGACTATCTCCGTGCTCATGAAAATGATCGTAATGCTTATGCTGTGCTCAAGCAGACTTTGGCTGGAAAGTATCCTGATAATTATGTTGCTTACCGTGAAGGAAAGAAAGATTTTCTGGAAAACATTGAGAGTAAGGCGGAAGAATGGCAAATGGGAAAAGATAGCGCATAGCTGGAACTGATTGCTTAGGTATATGAAAAAATTTCTTTTACTCCTCGACGGATCGAAAGGCGCAGGAAAAACTACTGTTTCTGATATTCTCGCTCAACATCTTGAGAAAACCTCTTTTTTAAGCATTGATAAAGAAAGACGATCACTGCAACATCAAGAGCGGTCTATTACGGAAAGAAACAAGGAAGCTTTCGGTGTCATTTTTGAGAAAACAAAGACGAGTCTAGAGAAGGGTCTTAGTGTCGTTATTGACTGTGGATTAACCTCTGATCGAGTCTTGATGCTTGATGACTTAGCGAAAGCCAAGGGAGCTGAAATACATAAGTTTTTCTTTAAGGCTTCCTACGAAGTGCTACTGGAGAGAGTTCGGTTAAGAGATAAAGCTAAAGGCCAAGAAACAGACGAGGCTAGATTTAAAGAAGTTTTCCAAATTATAAACTCAAAGGACTTTAGCAGATTTGAAGTTATTGAATCCGAAGTTACGCCTGCTGAGGAAATCGCTAGCCGAATAATTAGACTACTGTCTTAATAGACAGGTTCGAACTTCCTCCAATCCCCGAATAACATTTATAAACCAAATCTACCCCTGTAACAACTCAGTTGCTTGTTTGAAGCAATATTCTGTATTGGGATTAGAGATACTGAGATCCAATGTTCCGAAATCATCCCAAAGTGTGAGCTAAGAAAACGAGGCTGTAACAAGCCTTGTTTTTTGTTACCAAGGATGGGATTCGAACTAAACATTGACTATCATCCCGAATCTTGAGAAACTGATTCTTCAATAGTATCTTCCCAATTTAAAAACCAACAGCCTTTGGAGGCCCTAAACATGGCAACACTGACCCTTCGCAGTAGTGAAATTAAGGAAGCGGTACACCGAGTGTTGCCGGTTGCGGTACCACTCGGGGCTATCTCGCTCCTTACCCAGGTACGGACGACGGTTGATGTCGCAGATGACCTCATCCCGAGTATCAAGGCACAGGGGCAACAAACACCGGGGGTTGCTGTAGCGCTTACCCCAGAAGAAGCAGAGCAGTATATCAAAGAGATCAATGAGCTTTGGGGCAGCCATCACCAGTTGGCAGATTTCCCGCTCGTGAATTTGGATGGGGTTTCGTACTACTTCATCTTGGTGGCGGGACATCGTCGCTATACCGCCTGCACTATTTTGGTGACAAGTACGGAACAGGAGGTTGGCCAATCTGCGTTTGATGGCTTGTACCGGGTAGACATCCGATTCGGCATGACGGTGAGTGAGACCATCCCGCTCCAGTTCAATGAGAACCGGCACCAACAGGTGCCTCCTCACGAAGAAGCTCGGGCTGCTTGGAAGTTTTATCGGTGGCTCCAGCGGTCTGAACCAGAGATGACCATCGCTAAGTTCGCTCGGAAGATTGGAAGAACTCCCGAGTGGGTGCGTGGGGCACTGCGGTTTTGTACCCTTCCCCCTTCGGTGCAGAACCATGCTGACGGAACTGATGGGTGCGTGAAGCTACCTTATGGCATTCTGACCAGTTTGGCTCGTCTTGGCGAAGGGATGGCTTATCTTACGGGCGAAGTATTTCCCGAAGCAGCGTATTACTCGTGGATTGTTCGGGCTGTCATTGATCGCCTTGATGTCACAACGTTTGGGAAAACGGTGTCAGAGTACTTGGCCTCCAAACAACAAGAACATCGCGGTCAATTCTCCCTCTTTGGCTCAGTTGACGAAGTCGTCGATAAGAGACTAATCCGGCGCGTGGTGGCTGAACAGATGGTTCCGGCGGTCTGGACAATTCTCAGTTACCTGAAATCGCTGGAGCGGGTACGGGCGCAAGGGGGGTTTGATGATGAGAGTCATTTGGCACCCGAGCACGATCCCAAAGTGCGAGCTTCGTACTCGCCAAATAGCCCGATCCGTATCGTCACGAGCATCCTCGAACACTTCGCAGAACTTGTGCCTCACTTAGACAAGCTCGCAAAGCGAGAGGGCGGCAGGAACAGAGCGAAGTTACAGCAAAGTGCGGAACTTCTACCAGTTGCGACAAAGCTCGCTCAAGACCTCTCCGCATCGGAAGATGATGCAACGCCCCAATAACCCGGGGCTTTTTTCTTTTTTCAAACAAGCACCAGCAATTTCTGTATTTCTCTTAGTGAAACATTCGGCTCGGGGAAAGCTCCCCCACTCAAAGGTTCGAAAGCTGTCCCGCCAAGCGAGATAAGAAAATAGAGGCTTTTTTGAGCCTCATTTTCTATACCCATGAGAATACCTTAGAACCTGTGATAGAATTAATTTGTAATAATTTACAGTAATCTATGAAAACGTTTACATGTAAGGAGATAATGAATAACGAGGGCGGGTGTGATGCGGGATTTAGTGGAGACAACATGATGGATGTGGCAGGACAGTGTGGCAAACATGTTATGACTACCACTGATCCGGAACATAAGCCTATGCGGGACAAGATGTCTCATACAATGGTGTCAGCTCACAGCAAGGAAGAACAAG
>JAYVWV010000047.1:0-8055 GCA_043785755.1 Candidatus Moraniibacteriota bacterium | reverse complement strand
GGAAGAAAAAGAGCGAGGGCTTCAAAGCAGTCCGGTCGCCACGCCGGGGCTACGGAACGGTACTTTGGAAGGTTGCTTGCTTTAAAAGTTTCTCGTTTGGTAGAAGGTATCTTTTCTGTTACCCTCGGATGATAGCCAAAAGTTCGGTTTTTTTTTCTTCCATCAGCTCCTTGGTGGTGGCTTCGAGATTGAGTCGGAGCAGGGGCTCGGTATTGGAGGGGCGGACATTGAACCACCAGTTAGGATAGTCGACTTTCAGGCCATCGAGCTCGTGCTGTTTGCCATCGGCGTACTTTTCTTTGAGGAGGGCGAGTACCGCATCTTTATCGGCCACTTCGCTGTTGATCTCGCCGGAATGGTGGTAGCGCATGACCTCGTATACCAACTCCGAAGCTTTCTTTCCTGATTTGGCCATGAGATTGAGGATGAGGAAAGCGGCCAGAGTACTGGCCTCGGCGTTAGAATTTTCCTCGAAGTAGTAGTGACCGGAGAGCTCACCACCGAAGACAGCGCCTTCCGCGAGCATCTGCTTTTTGATATAGGCATGGCCGACCCGACACTCAAGGGCTCGACCGCCTGCCTCTTCGACGATTTCTTTGATGGCCCGTGAGGAGCGAAGGTCGTAGAGAATAGTGGCACCGGGCTTTGCCTCGAGAATGGGTTTGGCGATGAGAGCGGGCACGATGTCCATGGGCATGATGGTGCCTGTTTCGTCCACGAAGCCGATCCGATCCGCGTCACCATCGTAGGCGATGCCGAAGTCTGCCCCGGTTTCTTTTACTTTGGCGCACAGCTCAGCGAGCGTCTCTGATTTGAGTGGGTTGGCTTCGTGACACTGGAAGGGGTGTGCGAGATCGTTATAGAGATTGATGATGGTGAGGTTTTCTGCCCACTGTTCATAGATGGGCAGTTCGAAGACACCCATGGAGTTAGCGGTGTCGATGACGATAGTGAAATGTTTGTCCTTGAATTCTGCGAAGGAAGCAAAATAGCCGTAGTAGGCCGGCTTGATATCCTCACTCTTCATGGTGCCGCGCGTGGTGACGGCCGACCATTCGCTCTTCAGGGCGAGGTCACGGATTTCCATGAGGCCGGTGCTTTCGCCAACTGGGACAGCGCCGCGCAGGGCGATTTTGAGACCATTGTATTCTGGGGGGTTGTGGGAGGCGGTGAGTGACACGGCAGCATCGATATCGAGACGGCCGGCCGCGAAGTAGACCATGGGGGTCGTGATGATGCCGAGGTCGATGACGTCGGCGCCGCCATCCATGACGCCTCTGGCGAAACTGGTGAAAAGGCTAGGGGAAGATTCACGGATATCCCGGCCAATGCCGAGCACTTGCGGTTTCAGATACTCAACGACGGCTCGTCCGATATGGTACGCGTCATCTTCGTTAAACTCGCTTGGATAGATACCGCGGATGTCGTAGGCCTTGAAAATACCGGGCTTCATAGGGAAGATGAAAGGATTATATGGCCCTAGTATAGCATATTTTTTCGATGACCGGGTTTCCGAGTGTATTATTATTGGCTAATTTGAGCCATTTTATAATATTTATCGTTCTCCGACAAGAATTCTCTTGGGCGAATTTGTAGACGAAAGCAGGTCTTTTCGTGAAGCGAAAAGTTTCGGCTACAACTTCAACAAAAATCTCGCTGGGATTTTTGTGGCCCGAGAGAGTTGCTTGTCGGGAAACGCATCAAGTTAGATCATCATTGACCAAAGGCCATTTTTCTGGAAGAATGAGGTGTATTATTCAAATATCCTATGAGTCTCAAAGTTGGCATTGTTGGGCTGCCCAACGTGGGGAAATCCACGTTGTTCAAAGCGCTTACCAGAAAATCAGTCGACATTAGTAACTATCCCTTCTGTACCATCGAACCGAACGTCGGCATCGTCGAGGTGCCCGATGAACGTCTGGCCAAATTGTCAAAGCTTTCTGGAAGCAAGAAGATCATCCCGGCCGTCATCGAATTCGTCGATATCGCCGGCTTGGTCAAGGGGGCGAGCGAGGGCGAGGGCTTGGGGAACAAATTTCTCCAGAATATCCGTGAAGTAGATGCCATCGTCGAAGTGGTGCGTGTTTTTACCAATCCCGATATCATCCATGTCCACAATGCTATTGATCCGCTCGGTGATATCGAGGTTATCAATACGGAGCTGATTTTGGCTGACCTCGAGACCGTCACCAAACGGAAACTAAAAACCGTCAAGGAGGCGCGAGCCGGAAAAAAAGAAGCGGTGCTCGAAATGGCAGTCCTGGAAAAATTGGAAGCAGAGTTTCAAGCGGTGCGCTTGCCGCATGCGTTGGTGGCGACACTTTCTCCGGAAGAACAGAAGATCGTGAAGGAGCTCCAGCTTTTGACGACCAAGCCCTTCCTCTATGTCTACAACGTTTCTGACGTTGATGCGTCGCTCCGAGCGGAGCTGGAAGCCCGTCCGCACGTCAAACTGGATATTAAGATCGAAGAAGAACTGATCGAGATGTCAGCGGAAGAGATTGTCGAGATGGGGCTGGTTTCTCATTTGGGGGACTTGGCGCGCCAAGCCTATGCTCTTTTGGGGCTCATGACCTACTTCACCACGGGCGAGATGGAAACACGCGCCTGGACGATTCCTATCGGTTCGACGGCTCCCCAGGCAGGAGCGGCTATCCATGGTGACTTTGAGGAGAAATTTATTCGGGCCGAAATCATTCATTGGACCAAGCTGGTAGAAGCTGGCTCTTGGAGTGTGGCTCGCGACCTGGGGACACTGCGTCTCGAGGGCCGGGACTATATCGTCGAGGACGGTGATGTGATTGTGTTTAAGATATAGAGCTAACCGTTTGATGGTTTTAAGTTTCTAGCCTTTCCTTTTCCTACCCTTTCGTGTTCGTCGAACATTTCTCACTCGTTCTGCCGAACAGTGGGCTGTCCTGTCGAGACCATCCGTCACGCCTCACTGTTACCGGCTCACTCATGAGAAATGTTACCGACGTCACATCGGGAACAGAAAAGAAAAGGTTAGAAACGTACTTCAGAGATACCGGTATATGATGTTGACAATCATTTTTTAGCAATCTATACTTGAGAGTGCTAACAGGTAATTTCTTCTATCACGCATATGGCCAAACAGATAGCGTACGGCGAGGCGGCACGCAAAAAAATCAAAGCGGGTATCGATCAGGTGGCGGACGCGGTCAAGGTGACGCTTGGTCCGAAGGGGCGCAATGTTATCCTGGGTAAGAGCTACGGAGGGCCCACTATCACCAATGATGGTGTGTCTATCGCCAAGGAAATTGAATTGGCAGATACGTTGGAAAACCTCGGGGCGAGCCTGATCAAACAGGTGGCTGAAAAGACCAATGACATCGCCGGTGATGGTACCACCACTTCGACGGTCATCACCCAGGCTTTGGTGCGCGATGGACTGCGCTCGGTGGAGGCTGGTGTCAATCCGGTCAATGTCAGACGGGGGATGGAGCAGGCCAAGGATGACCTGATCGTTGCTTTGAAGAAAGGACGTAAGGAAATCAATTCTAAAAAAGAAATTGCTCAGGTGGCGACTATCGCTGCCGAGTCTGCTGAAATGGGTGAGCTCATTGCCGATGTCATGGAGACGGTCGGTAAGGATGGTGTCGTGACCACGGAAGAATCGCAGACCTTCGGCCTCTCCAAAGAGGTGGTCGAAGGTATGAATTTCGACAAGGGCTATATTTCGCCATACTTCATGACCAACGCCGAGGACCAGCTGGCGGCGTTGATCAATCCGGCCATCCTGATTACGGACAAGAAGATTTCGGCCATCGCGGAAATCGTCCCGGTCTTGAATGAATTGGCCAAGAGTGGCAAGAAGGACATCGTCATCATCGCTGACGATGTGGATGGCGAGGCTTTGGCCACGCTGGTGGTCAATAAGATTCGGGGCGTGCTGAACGTCTTGGCTATCAAGGCCCCGGAGTTCGGTGAATCACGCAAGGCGGTGCTCGAAGATATTGCACTTCTGACGGGGGCGCAGGTGATCTCACAGGACAAGGGGATGAAGCTCGAGGCGACGACCCTGGCTATGCTTGGTACCGCTTCGAAGGTGATCGCTACTAAGGATGATACGACAATTGTTGGTGGCAAGGGGAAGAAGAAAGCCATCACTGATCGGGTAACGGAAATCAAAGCGTTAGTCGAGAAGGCTAAGAATGAATACGACCGTGAGAAATTGAAGAAGCGCATGGCCAAACTGGCGGGTGGCGTGGCAGTCATCCGCGTCGGGGCGGCCACGGAGACGGAACTGACCTACATGAAGCACAAGATGGAAGATGCGGTAGCTGCGACCAAGGCCGCCATCGAGGAAGGTATCGTGGCCGGCGGAGGTTCGGCTCTGGTCAAAGCTTCGGCGTGCGTCTTGGAATCTTTCAAGAAACAAGCGGCCTACACTGATGCTACTCGTTCAGAATTCAAGGCTGGCTATATGACGGTCCTCTCGGCGGTCAATGAGCCCTTGATGCAGATTGCCAAGAATGCTGGTGAAATGGAACAGGTAGTGTTCGCCACCGTGGTCGCGAACAAAAGTCCGTATAGTGGTTACAATGCTCTTTCTGGAAACTACGAAGAAAATATGCTGAAAGTGGGTATCATCGACCCGCTCAAAGTGACGCGGACGGCGCTTGAGAACGCGGTATCCGTAGCTGCTCTCGTCTTGACCACTGAAGCAGCTATTGTTGAAGAGAAAAAAGAGGAAACGGCTGGCGGCGCTGGTATGCACGGCATGGAGGGAATGATGTAATGTGCCGGTAGGTGAATGGTATAAAAAGAGGCTTGAAAAAGCCTCTTTTTTGTATTATTTGGCAGAATATATTTTGTCTACTATAGTGGAGATGCTTTGAGGGGACTTCTCTCAGGCCGCTCTCCCGAGCGATTGGTTCTTGATATTCGTCCAGGAGGTTTCATATGGCTACCACAATCCCTCCCGACACACAGTACTTTACATGTACACAGGCTGTGTGTCTTCCGGCAGTTCACGTACCAACAGGATTCGCATCGACGACTAAGCTTTTCGCCGATGGGTACTTCCGCAACTGGGAGAAGCTGAAAACATCGGATCCGAGCAGGAGCGCCTATCTGAGTGAGGCCTTTCGGAAATCGGTGTTGCCCGCTTTGGCACCAGTCGTTGTTTCGGATATTTCGCAGGAGTACGCTGCCTATTGTTGGCGGGTTCGGTCGGGCGTTGCCATTACCTGGGAAACCGTCTACCAGGATTTCCCCTGGCACGGTGTGAGTCAGGATAAGCACCAGGTTGTGCCTTGGATATTTCTTCAGGATCTGGTGTTTGGCTGGAGTGGTATTCCGGCGGTGATTCCGAGGAATGATCGCGGAGCACTGCTGATGCTGGGTGATGCCGGTTTGTCGGTACTCGCGCCATCCGGAGCGATTTCGGTCGGACGCACGAAGGCACTGGTTCAAGCGAGCTACTTTGCCTCCGTCGGACCCACGTCGTGGGTCCTGGCACTTCCACGGAAGGACCAGGACACCAGGCCATTCCCTCCGGACATGACACTCATCACGGTCCAGTGAACATATCTGAATGCGAAAAATGCGACACCCTCTTCTCCGAGCACGGACAAGAGGGTTTTTTCTTTTTCTGTGACCCGTCATTGTGGTATACTCAAGACAAATACAGACAAAAAAATATGCGCATCGAACTCAAACAACTGGAGCAGTTTCTCCTTGATTCCAATCTGGTCTCCAAAGAAAAGTTGGCGGAGATGGTGGCCCTGGCTCAGAAGGATAATAAAGACCTGGGTGCTCTCCTATTGGAGAAGGATCTGATCAAGGAAATCGAACTTCAGAAAACCTACGCCTACATTTTGGGTTTTCCTTTCGTCGACCTTTCTAAAGAAACCGTACCGATTGATATTCTCCAGGTGGTGCCGGAACTGATTGCCAAGAAATACAATATCGTTGCTTTCGAGCGAAGCGGTGCCAATCTGAAAGTGGCCATGCTCAACCCGGAAGACTTGCAGACGATTGATTTCATCAAGAAGAAAACAGGTCTCAAGATCATACCGTGTTTGACGAGTCGTGAAAGTATCCAAAGTGTCCTGCGTCAGTACGGCCGGAGTTTGGAGGCAGAATTCGGTGACATCTTGACTGGTGATGTGAAGACCACGGCAGATGACGACAAAGATTTGGAAAAAGTGGCGGCCGGACTTCCAGTGATCCGGGTGGTGGATACGCTTTTGAAGCATGCCATTCTCCAGTCAGCGAGCGACATTCACATCGAACCAGAAGAAAAGGAAGTACATGTGCGGTACCGTATCGACGGCGTGCTCCATGATGCTATGACTTTGCCCAAAGATATCGCTACGGGTATCGTGGCTCGCATCAAAGTGCTGTCCAATCTAAAATTGGACGAACATCGTTTGCCCCAGGATGGTCGGTTCAAGATTGAGAAGGACGACTACAAGATATCGTTTCGCGTCAGTATCCTCCCGGTGTTTGATGGCGAGAAAATCGTCATGCGTTTGCTTGATGAGTCTTCCAAGGGACTGACCCTTGAGAAGATGGGTCTCTCCGGGAATGCACTTGAGGCGGTGCATCGGGAAATCAACAAACCAAACGGTATGATTCTAGTGACCGGGCCAACCGGTTCTGGAAAAACGACGACTCTCTACACGGTCATGGATATCTTGAATACTTCCGAGGTCAATATTTCCACCGTCGAAGATCCAGTCGAGTACCGGATGCCACGCGTCAATCAGACCCAGGTCAGCCCCAAACTTGGCATGACCTTCGCCGCTGCCCTGCGCGCTCTTCTGCGTCAGGACCCAGATATTATTATGGTGGGGGAAATTCGTGATCAGGAAACGCTCGAGATCGCCATGCATGCCGCCATGACGGGTCACCTGGTGCTCTCGACCCTGCACACCAACTCGGCCGCCGCCACACTACCCCGTATGCTCGATATGGGCGCTGAGCCGTTCCTCATCGCTTCGACGGTCAACGTCATTATCGCGCAGCGCCTCATTCGTCGTCTCTGTCCTGAATGCCGCCAGCCCTACACGCTTGAGGCCAAGGAAGTGGAGGCACTGGCCAAATCATACGACCTCGAGCACATCTTCGCGTACCTGAAAAAGGCCCCGGAGAGCAAGAAATTCGTGGCTGATGCCAAGGCCTGGGAAGAGATTACTTTCTACAAGGCGGTTGGTTGTGATCAATGCGGCGGAGAGGGGTATCGGGGACGCAATGGCATCTATGAAGTTTTGGCTATGGACACCAATATCCGCAAGCTCGTGACCAAAGCGGCCACGTCGGAAGAAATCGAAGATGAAGCACGGAAAAGTGGCATGGGGACGATGGTGGAGGACGGTTTTCAGAAAATCGTTCAGGGGGTCACGTCACTCGAAGAAGTTTTGCGTGCGACCAAAGAGTAATAATGCGGAAACGAGATGAATGATGCAGGATGCGCGTAGACAATTACTTGTTCTTGACGAACTCGTGGTGGCGGAGAGCATGTCGGATGTGAGATTTGGCGGAAGATGTTTTCACAAAGTCGAGCCAATCCCGGCTGGGCTTTTTCTTTTCTTTGACGGTCAAGATCTCAATTACCTGAGCGTTTTGGATAAGATGATCGAGTGGCACCATGCGACCATCCGCTTTGGCACCGACCGTTCGGTGGCCGATCTCGCTGTGGATAGCGTAAGCGAAGTCGATAGGGGTGGCCTCCTCAGGGAGCTCGATGATGTCGCCTTTCGGTGTGAAGGCAAAGATGTGGTTCTTGAAGAATTCAATTTTGAGTCCCTCGATGAATTCCTTGTCGTCACGGCCAATTTCCTTTTGCCATTCTTTGAGCTGGTTGACCCAAAGGAGTTCTCTGGGAGCGGTCACGGTAGCTTCCTTGCGCCGAGAAAAGATATTGCGCCAGGTCGTGCGAGCCTTTTCCGTGTAGAGCCAGTGGGCGGCGATACCGTACTCTGCTTCGTCGTGCATTTTTTGGGTACGAATCTGGACTTCGAGAATGCGCCCATCGGGACCGAAGATGGTGGTGTGAAGCGATTGGTAGCCGTTGGGCTTGGGGAG
>JAYVWV010000046.1:0-21771 GCA_043785755.1 Candidatus Moraniibacteriota bacterium | reverse complement strand
AACCAGCGCGGACGAAAAAGTTGAAACGGGAGTCTCCGAGCGACCAAGCGAATTGCCACAGTCAAGAAGAGTAAGCAGGCCAGCCATTGGTATGGGCGGAGCATCATTCCACCGAAAAGGGACGGAGCAACACTGATTGTTTCCAAAGGCAAGGCACCAATAAGTAGGAGAAACGCCCAACCTGGCCGATACAGCGAAAACAAAAGGAGAACAAAAGAGAAAAAGAAGAACGTCGGAACATCAAGCGGAAAAATATGCACCCGTTCGAGAATGATACAGACCACCGCGGACAGTATGCTCGCCGAGAGTAACAGAACTCGGTGAAGGCGCATACCCGAAAAAAGATTCGACCAAAACATCATATGTTTTCTTTTTGAAATGTACCAAGAACAGCCGCCACGAAATTTTGCCACTGAAAACGAGCTCCCGCTTGAGGTGCGGCAGCACACAACTGTTCTCGGAGCGAAGCATCTCTCATCAGCCGCTCCATACCCGAAGCCAAAGCAGCGCGATCCGTTGGGTCGACATACATGGCGGCCCCCCCGGCTACCTCAGGCAGAGAAGAGCCATCAGAAGTCAGGACCGGTGTCCTCATGCGGAGCGCCTCAAGCACTGGCAGACCGAAGCCCTCGTAGAGGGACGGGTACACGAAAAACAGGGCGTTCTTGTAGAGTGCTGGCAGGTCGCTTTCTGGTACGAAGCCAAGGAGCCGCACCCGTTCAGTGAGTCCGAGCTCCTTAATCAGCTTTGTCACCGGCGTGGCCAAAGGATTATGTCCCTGAAAAATTTTTCCAGAAATAACCAACGGCGGAAGTGTCGTCATGACAGCCGTTTCTTTTTCTACCAACAGCTTGTAAGCACGGAGGAGCCCTTCGGCGTTCTTCCGTACTTCCAGACCACCCCCATGATAGATATAGCCCGGTGTCAGACCGTACCGTGCCATGACCCGCGCGCTTTCTTCGGGAGTCGGCTCGTGCGCGAAACCAGGCGCCGTATCAGGTGAAGCAACAAGAATCTTCTGCTCTACGATACCAAAGTCGATGAGATCTTTTTTGGTCGCTTCAGAAACAGCCACTATATGATCGACATGCCGGAGAGCGCGCTCCACCATGCGCCAGTAAAACTTCTTGCGGAAATTTCCCTGATACACAGGAAAAAGCCGCGGGATGAGGTCATGTACCACCATCGTATGCCTCATCTCTCTTGGTGTCGCCGTCCCTGACTGATACAGACTCAGAAAAACATCGCAGCCATCTTTCTTTGCTTCACTCGCTACTCGCCTCTCCCACAGTATCTTCCGGATCAAGTCATCCCGCCGCCATAACGGCAAGAAATTCCTCACTTTAAAATTGTTTGGGAGCAAGAAATCAAGCTGCGGCTTTTCCTCACAATACAAAACATACTCCGCATTTTGGTAGAAAGAATTTGTCCGCCGGCTGGCGGATTGATATTTCACCATTTCCCGGAGGAAATGTGTGCTGACCTGTCCGATGCCGGTGCCAGGCTTACGCAAAAATGAGGCGTTGATACCGATACGCATGTTGGCATTGTACCAGATTCTGACTCAGAAAAAAACCTCTGAAGCCTTCGCAAGAGACATATTTTCCTTGTCAGAGAGCCAATTTTTCGGTACAATAGAAGGACATCACCACTAAATGAAAGTTATGGCTTTGAAGAAGCAACAGATTGTGGCTGTTATCGGCTTAGGGTATGTCGGGTTGCCGCTATGCGTCCGGGCGAGTGAACGCGGTTACACGGTGATTGGTTTCGACACTGATAAGGACAGGGTGGCTCTTTTAAAAAATAGAAAAAGTCCTATTGAGGACAAGTTCCTCGAGGAAAATATTGCCCGCTTCCCCTTCGAAGCGACCACCGATGCCAAGAAGCTAAAAAACGCGGATATTTTTCTCATTTGTGTCCCGACGCCAGTTGATGAATCATACTATCCTGATTTGAAGCCGGTCATCTCTGCCTCGGAGCTGATTGCCGCTCATGCCAAGAAGGGCGCCTTGGTGGTCCTCGAATCGACCGTCAATCCGGGCGTCAGCGAAGAAATCATCCGCCCCATCTTCGAACGAGCAGGCTACCAGATCGGCCAGGACATCTATCTGGCGCACTGTCCGGAACGCATCAACCCGGGCGACCCGAAGTGGAATGTCGCCAACATCCCCCGCGTCGTTGGCTCTTTCGATGTGGCCGGCCTCAACCTGGCCCATCAGTTCTACAGCTCGATTGTCGACGGGGAAATCCACAAGATGAAGTCCATCCGTGAAGCCGAAGCCGTCAAAATCGTCGAAAATTCTTTCCGTGATATCAACATCGCCTTCGTCAACGAACTAGCTCGTTCTTTCGATGTCTTGAATATCGATGTCAAAGACGTCATCCAAGGAGCGGCTACCAAGCCGTTTTCCTTCATGGCCCACTACCCTTCCTGCGGCGTCGGCGGTCACTGTATCCCGGTCGACCCCTACTATCTGATCGAACGCGCCAAACAGTCCGGCTTCGATCACAAATTTCTCAAGATCGCCCGCGAGATCAATAATGCCATGCCAGCCTATACCGTTGAGCTCTTGCAGGATGCTTTGAATCAGGTCAAACTCCCCGTCAATGGCACGCACGTCGGTGTCTTAGGCCTCTCTTACAAGGCCAATATCGACGATGTACGCGAATCCCCTGCTTTCAAAGTGATCAAGCACCTCGCCAAGCACGGTGCCAGAGTCACGACTTTTGATCCGCACGTCAAAAAAAGATCAAGCGTCCAGTCCCTCGGAGCACTCCTCAAGAAATCACAGGCCCTGGTCCTCGTCACTGATCACCAGGAGTTCAAAGACGCCCTCACTCCTGCCCTTCTGAAAAAGCATGGTATCAAAGTCATTATCGACGGCAAGAACTGTCTCGATAAGGCAACCTTTCTCAAATCCGGCATCATCTACAAGGGCATCGGCCGCTAATCTTCCCCTCATGTTCGGTCTCATTAAACTCGTCATCTGGATCACTGGTACGGCCGTCGTTGGCTACTTTGCCATGCAGCACTTCGGCTACGGCGTCAACTGGAACTATTGGGACGAACGCAAAGCAGCCTGCCAAGAAAAAATCACTCAGTGCCGCCAGGATCTCATCAAAAAAGGCCTCGATGGTGCCAAAGAAAACTGCAATCTCCAATGCGTCGACCCGGCCCTCCTCATTCAGAAGACGAAGCCGTAAATACATGATGTATGATAGGAGATGCAAGATATCCTCGTCTCTTATCGCTTATCCATTATCCTCCCCAACCTATGCGTCTCGTCATCAACATACCGGCCTACAATGAAGAAGCCGTCATCGGTCAGACCATTCGCAAGATGCCGCGCCACTTTACTGGTATCGACGAGGTGTTCATTCAGGTCGTCGACGATGGCTCGAACGATCGCACCGCTACCGTCGCCCAAGAGTCCGGCGCCGATTTTGTTCTGCGCCACGGTATCAACCGCCGCCTCGGCGTAATGTTTGCGACGGCCAGCGAGAATGCCCTCAAAGAGGGTGCTGATATCATGGTCAATATCGACGCCGACGGCCAATTCGATTCAAGTGAGATTCAGAAATTGATTGATCCCATTTTAAACAACAAGGCTGACATGGTCATCGGTGACCGCTTCTCTCACTCCAGCGCCAAAAACATTCCCTGGGTCAAGGACTTCTTCAATCGTCTCGGCGCCTCGATGGTCGGCTCATTCTTAAACGTCAAAACCGCCGACCTGACCTGTGGTTTCCGGGCCCACAGCCGCGAGACCCTACTGCGCCTCAACTCTCCGACCGGTTTCACTTACACGCAGGAAACCATCATCGACGCCATCGGCAAGAACCTGTGCCTCCTCTGGGTCCCGGTCCAAGTCACCTACTTCGCCGACCGCAAGTCTAAGATTGTCAAAAGCGTCTTCAGCTTCGTCAATAACAGCGCCCGCATTATCCTGAAAGCCATCCGCGACGTTCGTCCGATGAAGTTTTTCGGCATCCCAGGCTTTTTTCTCATCCTGATCGCCCTGGTCGATTTCGCTGCCTTCCTCTTCCAGTACTTTGGTAGTGACTTCAAAGTGACGCCATTCTTAAACTACCTCATCACCTCCGGTATCATGTTCTTAGTTGGCATCCAACTCCTCGTCTTCGCCTTCATCGCCGACATGATCAAAAGTAACCGCAAGCTGACCGAAGACGTGATGTACCAGATGAAGAAAGAACGATATCAGAAGTAATTCAGAAGTAATTTCGAATGATTATACATTTTATAAAGATTTTAAGAAAACCGCTCAGATTGATTGGTTTTAAATTTCCTAAAGAACCGGCGCCTGCTCATTTTCTTCGTGATCTTACCGGTCTTATTTTTGCGTACTTATTTCTAAATTGGTTCCTACTCGGTTTTGCGTGGGTTGTTTCATCTTACTTGCCAGTTCCTCTTTTGTACCAATTATATCTAGGCCAAATCGTATC
The DNA here is from genome assembly GCA_043785755.1 of Candidatus Moraniibacteriota bacterium. Taxonomy (GTDB): domain Bacteria; phylum Patescibacteriota; class Minisyncoccia; order Moranbacterales; family UBA1568; genus UBA1568. The sequence goes on along the minus strand of JAYVWV010000046.1, from coordinate 17,307 downwards.
CTTATTATTGAGCATCCCATTGGTTGTGGCGGCATATTTTATATTGACCATAAAGTATGCAAGTAATCCTTTTGACAACATTGTTCTCAAAATTTTCATTGGGGGGTTTTATGCAATTGGCGCCGGCGCTTTATTGTGGTCGACTTCTAATATTTTCTATGATGGCCTTGGTTCTAAAACAGAAGTGATAGAGACAAGTTTACTGTTTAATGATATTAGTGCGAATCATATTTCTTCGACTTCTCGTTATGATGTTATATGTGGAATGATAGCTGAGGTAGAAAGAGATAACAAAGCCTACGACTATGGATGTGAAGATCCAAATACCACAGTTCTCAAAGAAGATAGTGATGCTCTGACATACCCCTCCAATAATTTGTATCGACTGACCGTTCTCCCAAATTCACAGTATATACTACGCGCAGAAAGAATTTCGAAATAGACAGCCTTTGAGCTTTGGCATTTATGAAAATCCTTTTCATTTCCCGGGCGTTTCCGCCGATTACTGGTGGCATCGAAAACCAAAATGCCGCTCTTTCGGTATGGCTCCCGAAGCATGCCACCGTCCGAACTCTGGCCAATCATGGCGGCAAGGCGGCGCTCCCATTTTTCTTGCCGCGCGTCTTGGTGCACAGCCTCTGGCTCCTCCCGAAGTACGATGCGGTGCTTTTGGGTGATGGCGTTTTGGCCCCGCTCGGCTTCATCCTGAAACTCTTCTTCCCGAAAAAAGTCGTCGCTTCTGTCCTTCACGGCCTCGATATCACCTTTGCCACCAAAAAAGGTTTCTTAGCTAAACTCTACGCCACCATCAATACCCCCTGTTTGAGAAAACTCGACCTCCTCATCACGGTCAGTCGAGAAACAGCGAAGACAGCCGAGCGCGCCGGTATTCCGAAAGAAAAATGCCTCGTCATCAATAACGGTATTGATCCAGCCACCCTGGCAGGTGACTTTACTCGAGAAGAACTCGGCCAGTTTCTCGGAGAAGACCTGGAGGGAAAATTGGTCATCGCCCGGGTCGGTCGTTACGTCAAACACAAAGGCAACGAATGGTTCATCCGAAACGTTCTGCCCCTCTTACCGAAAAACGTCCTCCTGGTGACGGCTGGGGCGGTCGTCAAAAAAAGCACGCCCGGCGATGCCAACAGCTACCCTGTCTGTGAGACCGCTGTCACCGAACTCCATCTTGAAAATCAAGTACGGCTTCTGACCGATCTGCCTTGGGATAAGATTCGCCTGCTCTACCACACCGCCGACATCGTCATCTCCCCCAACATCGTGGTCCCAGGAACCATGGAAGGATTCGGTCTGTCGGTTATCGAAGCCGCCCTCTGTGGTCGGCCCGTCGTCGCGGCTGATCTCCAGGGTCTGAAAGATGCCATCAGTCAGAATAATAATGGTATCCTCGTGGCACCAGGCGACGCCGTGGCCTGGAAGACGACACTCACGACACTGCTCGAGCAGGGCGATGCCCGCCGCGCTCTCGGTCTACGCGCCAGTACTTACACCGAGGCACACTTCCACTGGAATGCCATCTCAGAACAGTATGTGCAGGCTCTGGAAAGTTTCCATAAAAAAATATAGAACTATGGTATATTTTTCCGACACATTCATCTTCTTCGCCACCGTGCTTGCCCTGTTCTTCTTGCCGGGCCTCATGATGCTCCGCACGTTCTTGAAACCGGGCACTCGTCCGGGCGCTCTCGAAAGCTTCGTCCTGTCATTTGCTCTTGGTCTCGGCTTTCTCAATTTTCTCATGATCCTCATGAGCCGAGCGGGTATTCATTTTTCTGCCACCACGCTGGCCAGCGGACTTTTTGCCACTGTCACTCTGATCACGGTGGCACCGCTCTTCTTTCAGAAATTTTTTTGGAGCAAGCGACAGACCGAAAACACTACTCCCCTCCTCCTAGCCACAAATGATGCGCCTTTTTCCAAAAAACAGCAGTATCTTTTTTTGACTCTCCTCCTCCTCACGGTCCTCATTAAGACTACCTACCTCTCCCACACCGTCCTCCCGACAGCCACTGACCTCGGCCACCACATGTACTGGTCCAAAGTCATCGCCGAGACCGGGAAGCTCCCCGTCTATGCCAAGCGCGACATCATCACTGACAGTGATGGGACGTTTCGCATCTCCGCTCCAGAACCAATTGCTGATTTCATTATCGGAGAACACCTACCCTTCGCCGCCATCAACATCTTCTCTCGTCTCGATTTTCTTTCCGCTTTCCCCATCCTCTTTCTGTTCTTCATCAACCTGATGACTCTCTTGGCACTGGCTGTCCTGACGCGTACCCTGGCCACACATATCAAAAGCCCTGCTCTCTCAGAACGGATTTTCACGCCGCAGAATATCGCTCTGGCCACACTCCTCCTTTTCGGCCCGCTCTACACCCTGGCCTCACCCGAAGCCAAATTCGTTTCCGGAGGTGTCGTCGGCAACACCATCGGCAATCTGTTCCTGCCACTCATCATCCTCGCCTACCTGCGCGCCTTCCGTGAAAAACGCTCCGACTTCCTCGCGCTCGGATTTTTTCTCACCTTCTCACTCGCCTACATCCACCACCTGAGCACCCTCATGACACTCTTCGCTCTCGGCGCAGCGGTCATCTTGTACCTCGGCTTCCACTGGAAGACACTGGGCACGACACTCACTGCCTGGTACCGCCTCATCCTCAAGCCCAAGCCGCTCACCATCATGTTCCTTACCTGTCTCTTTTTCTTCCTCGTGGCCATGCCCACCTATATCGAGACCCACGCCATCGGTACCGCCCTCGGCACACCGACCAAAACCACGCGCACCGGACTCTCTTTTTATCAGATTACTTTTTCCTCCGGAGAAGCACGCGTCGCCCTCGGCCTGGCTGGCCTGTTTCTTTTTACCCTGCTCCGCACTCGCACTCGCTACGGCAGCGTCTTCCTCATGGGCTGGGGGCTCATCCTTTTCATCATGACGCTCCGTCCCGACTGGCTCTTTATCAACATCCCTTCGAGCCGCATCGGTGCCTACCTGTCATTCCCGCTGGGACTCTTAGCCGCTTTCGCTCTCGTCGGCACCATTGCCTTTCTCGTTCAGGATACCAAGAAATACCTGCTCCCGGGCACGCTCGTTCTCTTCCTTTCATTTGCTTATTTTGTCTTCACATTTGGCAGCGGCTCCTATGATAACAGCCAAACACTGCTGCCACAGAGTAAGGCCTTGGCTACCGTGGAAACCTTCGCTGCTTCCCGCTATCTGGCCGCCCATATCACTCCAAGCGACCTCATCCTCAAAGATCATAACTACATCGCGGCTGATTCCTGGATGAAGCTTTTCTTCCTGCGTGACTATTCCTTTCCCCTTTCACGTGGCTTTTTCAAACGCTACGAGGACAATCCGAACCGCGAGCAATGCACTCTCCTCATGATCTCTGTCCCCAACACCCCACAGGCCCAGAAGTGTTACACAGAAACCGGTACCAACCTGATTGTCGTTAATCCCGCTATCGATAACACGTCGTTTGAAAAATCGAAAAATTTCTCCCGTATATACACGTCGGAAGATATCAACATTTACGCTCGCAAACAATGAAAACCCTCACTGAAAAACACTTCCTCATCATTTTCTGTACGCTCTTCTTCCTGAGCAGCGTTTTTCTTTTTTGGCAGAACTCTCGTGCCCTCGATCCCAATCAGGGAAAGAACTGGTGGACGCTCTCTTTCGCTCATCCCGAAGATACCAACAGTCTTGCCTTCACCGTCGACAACCACACCAACCAAAGTGATTTCAGTTACGAAGCAGGGTATGAAGTCACTCCCGATAAAGTCATCACTACGGAAGGTTCCTTGGTCGTTGCCCCGGGAGGCACCGCGACCATGACTCCCGACATTACCGTCCAGCCACCGTTCCGCACGACTGTCACTGTTACCATCGGCAAAGAAAAGAAAAAAATATATAGATAATTTTATGCCCAAAAAAATCCTCCTCGCCACTCGTCCGCTCGTCCCGCCCTGGGATGAGGCCTCCAAGAATTTCGCCTACTTTTTGGCAAGAAATATTCGAGATGAGAGTATGGAGATACACATCCTCACCACCGAAGAAAAACTTGAGGGACTGAGCGCCAACATCATTGCCCATCCTCTCTACTCCGCACCAAAAAAGAACCGCCATTCGCACTTTTCCCTTTCTCAAAAAATCAGGCTGCCGCTCTATCTCGCTCTCCAGAACATCCTCCGCTACGATGTCGTGCACTACCTATATACACCGACCTTCTCCAACACTCTCATCATTCGCGCTCTACGATGCTTCACGATTTTTCGGCCCAAGACTCTCCAGACAGTCGCTACACTGCGCACTGATCTCTACACCGATAAAAAGCTCCACTCTCTCCTCTTTGCCGACCGCCTCATCACCTACACCGAGCTCACCAAACGCAAACTCGAACAGCTCGGCTTCGAGAATGTCACGCGCATCTATCCCGGCATCGACCTCGACCGCTACCAGCCACAACCGAAAGACAAAGCCGTGATGAACACCTACGGCCTCTCACCGGCTGATTTCTTCGTCATCTATCCTGGTGAATACACCCGCCTCGGTGCCACCGACATGTTAGCCGAAGCGTTCCTCACCTATTTCTCCGCACACCCTGATTCCACCATGAAATTTCTGTTCGCGTGCCGCATCAAAAACGAAGCTGACCACGCCAAACGCGAACAGCTGCGTCAGGCAGTGAAGCAAGCAGGACTGGAAAGCAAGGTTCTATTCGTTGAAAATCCTGCCGCCACCGATATGCCAGCTCTCTACAACACGGCTGACGTGGTGATTTTCCCCGTGGGCGATCTGCAGGGTAAGTTCGATGTGCCATTGGTCATCATCGAAGCCTACGCCTGTGGCAAACCCGTCATCCTCTCCGATCTGCCCTCATTCGCGGAGTTTTCAAACAGCAATATTTGTGTTACCATTCCGAAAGGTTCCGGTCTACACCTGATCGAATCTTTGTCTTACCTAAAGCAAAATCCCGATGTCCGGGCTCGCCTCGGTGAGAACGCTCGTCGCTTCACTAAGGACCATTTCGACCTCAAGAATACGGCCAAGCAGTACGAGGAAATATATGCTTCGCTCTAAGGAAAGGGTCCAGTTGTGACTTCGCGATAGGCATTCCCTTTTCTTTCCCGATATTTCCGCCGAACATCTCTGACTCGTTCTGCCGAACCGGGAGCTGTCCAATCGATAAACTCCGTCACGCTCGACTGTTACCGGCTCACTCATCACAGATGTTACCGTCGGAAACAAGGGAAAGAAAATGAAACGCCTATCGTTTCGATGCAAACATCTCGTTGAAATTCTATGCACGAAAATAATCTCACCAAACTCTCCGGGCACAAGAGCGAATTCAAGACCGACAAGATGAAAGTCCCGGTCGTTTTTCATGTGGGCGAAAAGCTGATGCCGGGCAACGAGACCATGCAGCAGCTGGAAAGTGTGGCCGCGAATGGTTGTATCTTCCATCACGTAGCCGCCATGGCCGACGTTCATAGTAAACCCGGCCGCAAAAATGCCACTGGCACCACGGTCACTTCCGAGCATTACATCCTCCCCCAGGTGAACGATAGTGACCCGGCCTGCGGCATGCGTCTGGTCCGTCTCGATCTCGATGACACCACGGTCACGCCCGAACAAATTGATCAGATATTCCAGGCTGCCACCAAAACCATCCCGACCAAACAGTACGTCGGTACCGTCCTTCCTTTCCGAGTCATCCTCGACATCTGTCGTCTCGGTATAGAGCCGCTCATCGACTATCTCGATATCAAGACCAAAAACGAGGCCGAGAATAGTATCGACCGGGGCAATTTCTTTAGCGAGGCGCCGACCCGCCGCGGCATTATGCGCATCATTCCGCCGCTGTTCTTGTTTTTCGCCCAATTCCGTTCTGGTATCATCGGCGCAGCTGGCAACCACTTCCTCGACCTCATGAAGGTGACCGAAGTCGTTGACCCGGAGATTGCCACCAAGTTCAACCTCCGTAAAGGTCAATACATCCTTATGGTCCACTGTGGTTCTGGCATCCTCGGTCAGTACACCATGTATATGTTCACCGCCAAGAAGCGCGAACACCTCTCGACCGCTATCTTAATGAATCTCGGCCGTCTGCTCTGGTTTACACCCTATCGAAAAACTATCGCTACCATCGCCCAAAAGATCCGCGAGTCCGACTTCGGCCAGAAAGAACCACTCATCACTTTCGATGGTGCTGGTGCAGATGGAAAGCTCTACATGGCCGCCCGCAATGCCTGCTCCAATTTCGCTCACGCCAACCGCGCCACCATCACCCACAACTTCCTCCAAACCGCCAAAAAAGTCCTCGGTCATTCCGTCGAGGCCGATCTCCTCTACGATATGCCCCATATCCTGGTCTCCCAGGAAGAACACTACGGTAAGCAGACCTGGGTCCACCGAAACGGCACCAGCCGTGCCTATGGCCCAAGCCGCATGACCACCCACCCGCTCTTCAAAGAGACCGGCGAGCCAGCATTTATCCCGACCTCGATGAGCACCGAAGCCTATCTGTGTGTCGGTCAGGATGGAAACGATTCTAGTTTCTATTCCTGCAATCATGGCGCCGGCAAAGCAGTCAAAACGACAGAGACTCTGGTTCCAGAAAATACTGTCGACCTCCGTGAAAAGCTCGCTACCCGTGGCGTCAAACTCTACAACGGCCGCTCCTCGAAAGTCATCGAGCAAGATTCTTCGCACTACAAACGCGCCGAAGACGTCATCGAGAGTGTGGTAGCCAATAACGTGGTCAAGCCAGTCGTGAAACTCCAACCCATCGCTGTCATCATGTACTAGGAGGGGCAGTCAACAGATATCAATGAGCAATCAATAAACTTTCACTCCACAAGGTTTTCTACAGCGAGCACGGCTGGTAACAAATATCTTATGCAATTCATCACCTTTTCCGGCGTCGACGGTTCGGGAAAATCTACCCAACTGGAAATGCAACGCGAATACCTCGAACAACAGGGTAAAAAAGTGGCCTATTTCCATGCGGTCGAATTTTCCCTGGCCAATCGTCTCGCTCGTTGTTTTAAAGGACAGAAAACCTTCCAGCCAGGCAAAGAAATGTCCGTGACCAAGGCCTCGTGGCTCTCAGTCGTCTTGCGAGAAAAATTTCTTTTCTTCGATATGCTACGCTTCCAATTCCTGCGTAGCCGACTAGCAAGAGAACACTATGACTACCTCCTCACCGACCGCTCATTCTACGACTCGCTCATCAATATCGAGTACCTCGGAAAGCAGCACGGAGCACTCTTCCAGGGCCCACTTTCCTGGGGCATGACCTTTCTGTCCTGGTATATTCCCAAAGCCGATGCCGCCTTCTATTTTGACCTCGCTCCGGAAACGATTATGACCCGCACCCGCGTACCGGAACAGGGCGCTGATTACCTCCGTGCTAAAATGACATTATTCGAAGAGAAAGTTACTCTGTGGCAGATGATCGTCATTAACGCCGAGCAAGATCAAGAAAGTATTTCTCAAGATATTTTGAAAGCACTAAACGTCTAAGGCGAAAATGTTCTCTTAAAATTCTTCTTTTCTGAACTCCCGATGTGACATCGGTAACATTTCTCATGAGCCTGTCGGTAACAGTGAGACGTGACGGATGGTTTCGTGGACAGCTCCCTGTTCGGCAGAACGAGTCAGAGATGTTCGGCGGAAATATCGGGAAAGAAAAGGGAGAACTTTGGGAGCTCAAACCAGAAGAACCACAGACTCATCCTTCGATATAATTTATGAAAAAATTCTCCCAAGCACTGGTATGGCTGACTCTCTCTGAGGTCATTTTCAACGTAGCGGGCTACATCATCCAGTCCTCCCTCGGCCGCATCCTGGGACCAGAGGAATATGGCCGCTACGGCATCATCGTCACCATGACCACCATGATCATCATCTTGATCGGAAACGGCATCCCGACGGCTATGTCTAAGTATCTGAGCGAAGTCATGGAAAGCGCCCCGGAACGCATCTTGGGTATCAAGCACAAAGCCATTCGCCTCCAGGCCATCCTCATGCTCGCGGTGACAGCCGTCTTTTTTGCCTGTTCCCCTCTCATCGCCTGGGCTCTCCATGACGCCTCCCTCACCCCACTCTTCCAGCTCTCGGCCCTCATCATTCCAGCCTTTGCCGCTGCTTCGTTTTATTTCTACTACTACACCGGTCTCCACTTCTTTCGTCTCCAGGCCATCCTGAAAACCCTGCGTGCCTTGGGCCGGGTCGTCTTTATCATCTCATTCGCCTATTTCTTCGGGGTCAAAGGTGCCGTCGCTGGCTACATCGCCGCCCCGCTCTTTGTCTTTGCCATCGCCTTTATCTGCGACATCTATATCACCCACCGCTACTTCCCTGCCGCTAAGAAATCCACCGCCGCGCCCATCGCCTTTTCTGGCCGCACCATCTTGGCCTATGCTTGGCCGCTTACGCTCTTTCTCCTCTTCTATGAATTCATCCTCACCCTCGATCTCTACTTCGTGAAAAGCCTCCTCCAGAGTGACTACCTGACCGGTATTTACAATGCTGCCATCACAGTCGGTCGCATCCCCTACTACCTCTTCTACGCCCTCACCATCATCCTCCTCCCAGCCATTTCCAAAACGACAGCCGAACGGAATACCCAAGAAACAGAGGCTTTGGTCAATAAGTCCCTGCGTCTTCTCGTCCTCCTTCTCTTTCCTCTGGTAACCCTCCTCATGGCCTATGCTCCCGAAGTGCTTCAGCTTTTCTACGGCGCCAAGTACGCTGCCGCTGCTGCCCCAATGAACATCTATGCCTTAGGTGTCGGCTTCCTTACGGTCTTCTATGTCCTCTCCTTCGCCTTAAATGGTGCCGGCCTGGTCAAGATACCGATGAAACTCTCTTTCTATGGTTTTCTCGGTATGATTGTCTTAAACTACCTCTTCATCCCCAAGTGGCAGCTCATCGGCGCCGCCCTCTCCACCACGCTCGTTTCTTTTGTTCTCATGGTCAGCATCCTCATTTACACCGAAACTCATTTCCATGTCCGACTCTCGCTCAAAACTGTTTTTTTCTCCTGTTTCAGTACCGCTCTCATTGCGTTCCTGGCTTATCTCCTCCCGCGTGGCCATAATATGTTTGTTTTCATTGCCCCAGGCACACTGCTTTTCTTCTCCTATTTCGCCTTTCTCAAACTCTTTGGCGAGCTCACCGCACATGATCTTGCCCCTTTCAAGAAACTGCTCAGCCGCTCTTGAGAACTTGACACCGACTTGCAATTATTGTCTCATGGTGCTACATTCTGGGTACAGCTTTAAAGGGTCACTTACGATGTAAAAGCATCGTTTGTGTTAGTTCTTTTTTTTAAGAGGTAAGACTCATGACTGAAGTGACTGAAATTCCCAGTTTTTTAGTGTTTCCGACGGTACAGAATCCGATGGGAATTCTGCTCTCGATAACCCTCACCGCGCCGCTCATCGCGGTCCGGTACGTCGGAGATGTGGCCCACGGCATGACTACCTCCTGGTTGGATTTCTTGGTCGGTTTCTTCAAAAACGCTGACAAAGCCCGCCTTGACAGGGTCATGCTGAAAGAAGCAGATCTCCAACGCAGGATAGCTCGCGCCACCCCGCTCGGCCTGACCAATAAGAGCCACGCAGCGCAGTGCCTGGTGGAGAATGCAGCCGCCATGCGGGTGTTCCTCACTCATGCCAAGGACCTGCGCTGGTGGGACAACAACATGGTCGTCAGCCTGGCCGAGCTTCTGGCAGCCAAGCTCTTCGTGGCCAACTTCAGCGGCCTCGAACAGGCGCTGCTCGACCGACGCGGTGTCAGGCTCGATGATGCGTGGAAACAAGATGACGGCGGGCGCGATGCCCTCTCTGTGCTGCTCTGCGAAGACTACGCGCTCTTCCAGCAGGCATCGAACTGGTACATCTCGAGCACTTGGGCCAAAGAAAATCTCGTCCAAAACTGCCTGGCCGCACTGCAATGGGGTGGCCTCGCAGCCGCCTGACCAACGTACCGAGATCAAACAACCCGAGAGCTCCCTTGCGGACTCCCGGGCTTTTTCTTAACAAAAACAAGGACTTGACAAGGGATTGCCCTTTGATCTCATGAGGACTATACTCAAATCAAGTAACAAGGGTGCTCGCCTGTGATTAACATCGCATCGTGAGCTTGTTCGTTCGAGAAGCACCAACGGTGCGTACGGAGGCAACATGGCTCGGCTTTTCTCCTCCTTCGGTCTCTTCCAGGCCTGGATGGAAGTCTTGGCACAACAGACCAAGACATCTCAGCAGCACGTTGCCCACGGCAATCTGCTCGTGATAGACATGCAAAAGCGATTCTTCGGCCTGTGTGGCATTAGGGTCTGGTAAGTTCAGGCGTCCCCCGAATCAGAAGACGCGTCACCACAACCCGGGAGCCTTCACAGACTCCCGGGCTCTTTCTTGATGCTCGTTATTACCCAACGAAGTGAGTGAAGCGAAAACTTGTTTTCGTTTCCGAGCGCCTGCCCGCCTACGGAGGGAGTGCCGGTAAAATCAGGTGAATACCAGTTATTTCTATTGCGCTGGTTGCGTACTCACCACAGTGAAGCGACCAAAAGATGCAGAGTCTAAAACTACTTGATTCCCCTTCCCTAACCCGGTGATAAATCCTGGGCTAGCCTTGGTGCTTATCAGATAGAAAGTCGGATACGTCCCCCTCTCATGATTTTTTTCCAGAGGAAGAATTTGTACGCCATTTCGATGTCCCAGATAAACCAAAATATTTCTCGCCTTAAAAAGATAGTTTTTATTTCCACCAAGAAGAGCTATCTTCGAAGCCCCTGTATGGGAAACGATGTATTGAGCAATCTGTTCCATCTCTCCTAAGTAAACAATATCGAAGCCAGCGGCGGCAGAGCTCTCTTTATATCCTGTCAGGTCATTATAGTTCTTCCTGAGCGCCAGACCATTCGTTGTGAACAAAACCAGAAGAATGATCACCAGGAGAAACCTCTTCGAAGAAAGCAAATGTTCGCCGAGAAACTTAAGCCACAGCCCGAGGAAGAAAAATGGCATAAAAATCAGAATGAGGAAGTAGCGAAGCGATATTTCATAGGCCACCGGTATGATAAGTAAGAACAAGATACCCATATAGACAAGAACGAGCGCCAGGAAAAGTCGTCTCTCTGGATCTGTTTCCTGCTTCAAAGACCGCACCGCCAAGGTAACACCCCCAAAAGAAAAGAGGAGTCCTGCTAGCCCGATGAGGAGCGTCGGCTGATTGCTTTTATCATAAATGTCACAAGTATCCCCATCATAATACGCCGCGGAAATGATTTGGATATTAGCAGCCGTGAAACACTCCCCGGTGTGGACCACTTTGTCGAGATACGTCTTGGAGGTTTCCTGTTTGGTTTTGACCCCGCTAAAAAACGCCTGGATATTCTCGCCACCCGTCTTTGCCTCATGGACGAATTGTGGAATATTGAGACACAGCGAAACGAAGAGGATTACCAGAAAATACCTGACCAGGTTCTTCTTTCTTATCGCCAGATACCCAAAGGAAAGCATCACGAGGATCGGGAGCGAGGCCAAAAGAAAAGTATGGAGCTGTACCCCGACGCCCACAGCCACGCCAGCCACCATTGACCAGAGGAGTTTTCTCTTGGTTCGAGAACTGAAAATGTGGAGCAACGCGTACAACAAAAGCATCGTCCAAAACGGGGTTGAATTGGGATTCCAAGCAAAACGGGAGTATCGCACGGCATAGAATGAGCAGGTAAACAAGGCAGCAAGGAGGAGTGACAGTGGTTGACTGAAATACTTCCTGAGCAAGAGAAAAAGAAGTGGGATGGCCAGGAGGGAAAAGAGGAGGTCCGCGTAGGCCATGGTATCAGGATAGTTGCCAAACACTTTCGCCGAAGCGATTTCGAAATAATAAAAAACTGGACCGAGGCGGAAATTTGTTCCCCCGGCTTTGGGACCAAGGAGCGGCCAAGCATCCACTCCGTCGACCACGCCGCTCACCGTTATAGCATCGCGAGCCTGATCAGCATTCACCCGCAGCCAATCATGAAAATGATAGGTGCGAAAAAATATACCCAAGAGCAAAATGCCCATCACGACGAGCAACGGTACCGGGAACTGCTTTTTGAATTGAAGAAGTTTTTCCATACTCTCGCTCCCCACACCAGGGATCATTTATTCTGTAACAGAAACACAGCGACTTGCCCGATGCGCTTCTTCTTTTCTACGGGATGCCCCAGTACGTCAGAAGCCAGGAGCTCCTCCCCGTCATCCGCCAGATAGAAAAGCGGCCGACCAGGAACCATTTCCGTATTCCCGCGCACTTTGGTTATGATAACTCCTTTCTCCTCGAATACAAAGTCCATGGGTTTCCCATAATTTTGATAAAATTTCTGGCGACCCATAAAAAAAATCTCAGACTGCCCGACGGATTGGGAGAGGATAAAGTCACGCATCTGCTCCAATTCCCCCAAGACCACATAATTGGAACGGCTCTGGGTACCCTGGGCGTAAGCGACTCCTTCTCGAGCGACAGAAACGAGGTTGGTCACCACAAAAATAAGGGTGACGACTGAGGCGATGTATTTCCCCTTCGCGGGAAAGCAGAGAGCGAGGTATTGCAAGATGAGACCCAAAGCGATCAGTGGTACGAAAAGGGTTGGGAGGAAATAGCGCATGGGCGCGTTGTCATCCATCACCGGAAAGATGACGAGAAACAGCAGTGTGCAGTAAAGTGCGATAAGGGCTAAAAATTGGACCCTGTGGACATCACTGGCCCGCCGCGCTAAGAACCAACCAGCATAGAGGGCAGCCATCATAAAAAACAAACCAAACGCGATACTCCCCCACGTGGCACTCGCTGGCAAGAGATCAGGGTCACTCAAGTCACCAATCGTATCGCAATAATCCTTGTTATCAAGTGAACTGAGGAGATGGGTCGTTGCCTGGGCGTGACATACGATATCGAGTCCTGCATTCTTGAGGAAACCGTTACCTCCCCGAGGTGAGCGATCCGTCAGGGTGTGCCAAAAATAACGCGCGTTATGAAAACCGGTCTGCGTTTCGCTCATGAGCTGCCCGATATTCAAAAAAAGGATCAGAGCAACGACGACAATCAACCTGCTCCATCCGAGAGCACGCTTCCAAAAAAGATAGCCAAAGATACTAAAGAGTGTCGCTGGCATGAGCAGAAGCAAAACGGTATGCAATTGGACACCGACGCCGACAGCTATACCCAAAGCGCCCGCCCAAAACCATTTCGTTTTTTTCCCAGCCACCATGAATTCCAAAAGGGCAAGAAGAAACAGGAGTGAAAAGAAAGGGATAGGATTGGTATTCCAAGCGAAACGCGCATAACGAATGGCAAAAAATGAGACGCTATACAGACCAGTCAGGAGAAGGGAGAGATGGATGACAAAATACCGTCTCAAAAAATAAAACAAGAGTGGGATAGAGAGCACTCCGAAAAAGAGATCAGGATATGCCATAGTATCTGGGCGCACCCCGAAAAGCCAACCAGCAGTGATCTGGAAATAATAATACATGGGCCCGAGACGGAAGGGCGAGCTCGCCGCTATCGGGCCGAGGAGCGGTACCGCCTCTTGCCCCGAGAGCACGTCACGCACCAAAACCAAGTCGCGCGCCTGGTCAGGGTAAAAGTACAGCCAGTCACGAAAATGATAGGTACGGAGAAACAGTCCAACCAAGACAATGAAGGTTAAAATCCAAAATATCTTTGGAATTTTCTTCAATTTTTCAATCATCGACATAAGAGAATCATTTTCCAAAAAAGTATGGTATCAGTCTCGCTCTATTCACTATCGATTCTATAGATATAAATTTTTCCTATCTTCTGATAATTATTCGTCATATCAGCGGTCTTCGCTCGACTGCTCATATAAAACGTTGGCTCGGCGTCGGGAACCTTGTTATTTTCATTTCTCGATATCGTCAGATCGATTGCTTGTTTTTTCAAAAGATACTTCAAAGGAATGACAGTATAGGACAACAATGCAGAATCCCCTCTTAAATGTATGTTTTTTTGTCCGTTAGAATGGGAAACCATATAGTCGACCATCAGCTCCATCTCACCCAAAACCGGGGATTGAGAAATAGTGGCATTCTTACTCAGGAGTTTGGACGCTTGCATCGAAAGAACGAAGACGTTTGAAATTGCCAAGATAATGAAGAACATGGAAATGAGTATCCCTTTGTAGGGTAGTCTGGATTTTTCAGAGAGCGCTTTTACCATAAGAGCCAGCAAGATGTAGGGCACAAAAAAAATGAAATTGAAATACCTGAGGTCATCAAATTGCCCGCTGCTCAAAGGCAGCATGATAAGGAAGCCCACGCCGATATACAGAGCCATCAGACGTAGAAAATCTTTCTTACTTTCTTCTTTCTCGTTTTTGATGAAATACCCTAAAAGGAAATAACCAACTATTGAAAATATGTGGCTGAACAAAAAAAGGATGTCGTTTTTAAGAACATTTACTGACAAAACGGCACCGGTTATTTTTGAGAAGTCGTGCGTGCAATTGCTGCGATTGAAAGAAACATCATATGAAGATAGGTATAAGAAATTAGCCTGGATATGGCATTCGGCATCAATACCTATACGCCCAAAAAAAGTTCTTACATTTTCATTGCTTTGATTGTCATTCTGGGAAAAGAAATGAATAAAAGCCTTCGTATCAGTTAAACCCGTCCGTATCTCATTTCTTATCTGGGCTGAGTTTAGAACGACAAACACCGAGAATACCACTGCCCACGTTTTCCACGTCGTACGATCTTTTTTCAAAGAGAAGAGAAATACGAGGAACGCGACGACCGAAAAAAGAATCATGGTTATGGCATGCAGCTGAAAGCCTACTCCCAAAGCGATTCCGAGAAACACTGCCCACAGCCAACGGTTTTTTTCATTCTTGCCGAGTGTTTTAAAAAGTGAGAAGAGAAACAAGAGGACAAAGAAAGGGATTGAATTACTGCTCCAGGCATAACGGGAGTAGTGAATAATATAGGCTGAAAGTGAGTACAGCCCCGTGATACTCAAGGAGATATTTTTTTTAAAATAACTTCTGAGAAGAAAGTACAGGAGAGGAATGGACAAAATAGAAAAAAGTACGTCCGGGTAAGCCAGGACGTCCGGTTGATTGCCGAAAAGTTTAGCGGCGATAATCTGAAAATAATAATAAATGGGTCCCAGGTGGAAAGAAGCTGCCTCGGTCACTGCCGTATGACTCAAAAATGGACCAACCGAAGGCCATGCTGATTCTCCAGCGATCACCCGGTCGACCAGGTACGCATCTCTGACCTGATCACCTCTGAATTCCAGCCACTCATGCAGGTTGTAGGTCCGCAAAAAAATCCCGACCGCGATAATCACGAACAACAGGGTACTTTCCCACTTTCTTTCTTGTGCCTTTTTGAGCCAGCTCAGCATACTCATTTTTCTCAGCCCGACGTATTTCATTCCTTCACGCTATCATTATTTATCTTATACAACCCCACTTGCCCAAAGTTCCTGTACGTCTGGAGCGGATAATCATCAATAGTGACTCCCGGATTAGTTTCGGTATCATACGACAGGTAGAATAATGGGTTCTGAGATGGGGCGCCAGAGGCATCTTTCGCTCTGATAATCTGATATTTATTTTTTTCGGCGATAAACATCAGAGATCTGGTAAAATTGGACTGCTTATTATTGACAATGAGATATATTTGTTTCTGACCGTCAGCGTTGGCTATCATGTAGCCTACCATCGACTCGATTTCCCCAAGAATAATGGTATTATCAACACTTCTCCTTTCGGCCACATACTCGCGCGCGACCGTCCAAAGAGAATAACTGTTGGAAACAACAAGAAATAAAAAGAGTATGCCACTGGCCGTCAAGGCATATTTTTTCGGATAATGGTCGATGAGGTACTGACATAGCAATCCCAGAAACATGAGCGGAATGAAAAAAGTGTGCACGAAGTAGCGTGATAATCCGATATCAACCGGCAAAAGGACAAAGAAAGAAAGTGTCGCGTACAGAATGATCAAACCGAGAAGATGTTTTCTTCTCTGATCATTCTCCTTACGGAAAAAGAATATACTCAGCCCGTATCCCCCAAAAGAAAAAATGAAACTAAAAAATTGTCCGATATCAAAAAGAGGATCAAACAATGGCGCGATATCCTTTGCCTTATGCTTGCCGAAAGCCTTGATGATGGTAACGTCGCAATCATCCTGCCCTATAGAAGACAGCATATAGGCATTGGCCTGAATATGACAATTGACATCGTCTATCAGCTTGAGGAAAAAACCATTGCTGCCATTATCCGGAGTACTGCGCACGGAACTGACGAAGATTTTCATATTGGCATAACCAGTTTTTTGTTCATTCCATATTTGCGGAACATTCAAAAAGAGGGCGACACAAAAAATAAGCAGCCATTGCTTCCATGCTACCGGATGTTTCCGGATAAAAAACAAAAATGTAAAAAAGAGCGTGGCCGGCAGTAGGACCAGCAGAATGGCATGAAGCTGGACGCCGACCCCCAGTGTCACGCCGAGAATCACTACCCAAAGCCAAGGAGTCTTCTCTCGAGTAAGGATAAATTCATGCAGCGACAGAAGGAACAAGAGTACAAAAAAAGGAATGGAGTTGGGATTCCAGGCCGAATGAGAAAACTTGAGCATATAGAATGAAATGGCATACAAGCCAGTCAACCCCAAAGAAATATCTGTCCGAAAAAGCCGCCTCAAAAAATAATAGAGGAGTGGCAATGACAGAATAGATAAAAGCAGGTCCGGATAAGCTAATTTGTCAGGATAATTGCCAAAGAGCTTACCGGAAATGATTTCAAAGTAATAGTACATCGGACCAATATGAAAACGCTGCTCTCGCCCACCCGTACCGCTATGACTCATGTCCGCACCGAGGAGTGGCCAAGGTGTATTCCCCTCTATCGCATCCCCCACCACAACTGCGTCATTAACCTGATCGGAACCAAAACCGAGCCAGGCGTGAAACTGATAGGTCCGGAGAAAAATTCCCACCGCAAGGATAGCGAAGAATACGATCACCATCGTCTTTTTCGAAACCATACTTTCTGTAGTCTCAGTAGCCATACCTATTGTTTCAGAAGCGTGTAAATTATGACCCGCATGAATTGCCTAACGGCGAGGACCCGGTCCCCTCCCAGCGTCTCTCCAGCACGAACATTTTTTTCTTTCACGCCGGAAATGTAGAAGAAGCGGGTGCCTGACAAAAAAGGTTTGTCGTTATCGGGCCGAATCATCTCC
>JAYVWV010000045.1:0-4284 GCA_043785755.1 Candidatus Moraniibacteriota bacterium | reverse complement strand
CTTCCCTTTTTTAGAGGGTTTGTCAATGTTCTTGGTGGGATGTTTTGATACCCTGATTCCTCCTCTTGATTAATATGAAGAAGGGGAGTGTAGTTTCTTTTGGGCATATGTGGAAGGGCATGGACTGTTTCGGAACTGGATGCACCTGATATGGCGTGTTAGTGATCCTCTTACGGTGAAAGTGATAGTTGAAAAAGGAGGGGAGAGGGAGTATTCTGGAAGAGTAATCCTCAGATGCGACTTATGACACCTCCCTTCGAACGACCTGCGACATCAGCTGCCAAGAAAGCGGAAAATCCTATTGATACAATGGAAGATGAGCTCCACGGTTTTATCGGTGAGCATGACTATACCGCTCATCAGGTGAGTGAAGCCTATTTCCGGATGATGGCTGGGGACGAGCAGCCGACAGATGATCCAGTCATCATCACCCTCCTTACCGAGATGCGACGACTTGAGCAAGAGGGCTTCCCGGCTAGTCGTTACCCCAAGATTATTATCGATCTTCAGAACGTTCATGATATGGTGCCGGCCGGCCTGCAGTTTATTGCGGGTTTCCCGGTGACAGAAGGGGAAAAGGCGATGCTCCGATCACTCATTGAGAAGAAACGGGGCGGTCATCTCCAGGTTACGATTGGAGATGAGCCGATGTTTGAGTTGACAGTTCGAGGAGATGAAGCCAGGGAACACACTGCTACAGGCTTACGGGTTGCTTTGGAGAAAATCCTCACTCGGGCCAACGGCCGCTCGATCCGCCTCGATTTCGTGGAATAATTTTTTTAACAAACTTATGGCACGAGTGAATACGTATCTGAATTTTGGGGATAAGACCGAGGAAGCGTTCGGATTTTATCGCACAGTGTTTGGCGGTGAATTCGAGGGTGGCGTCAGTCGCTTCGGTGATATCCCAGCACAAGAAGGGATGCCACCTTTGGCGGAGGCTGACAAACACTTGGTCATGCATATTGCGCTCCCGATTCTCGGCGGGCACCTCCTCATGGGGACTGATGCACCTGCTTCGATGGGCTTTACGGTGACGCCGGGGAACAATGTTCATATCAGTCTTGAGCCTGACACGCGAGAGGAAACCAAGCGGCTCTTCGATGCACTCTCGGTAAACGGCAAGGTTGATATGCCACTTCAGGATATGTTTTGGGGTGCTTACTATGGATCCTTCACGGATCAGTACGGTGTCCATTGGATGGTCAACTGTGTGGCGAAATAATTTTATGGAAATGATAACTGTGTCAGTGGTGGTACAAGTTCCTCGGCAAGAGGTGTGGGAGAAATGGACCGGACCGGAGCACATCACGAAGTGGTGCTTCGCTTCTCCAGATTGGCACGCGCCCCGGGCCGAGAATGATGTGAAGGTTGGTGGGAAATTTGTGACGACTATGGCCGCACGTGATGGGAGTGTCAGTTTTGATTGCAACGGCATCTATAGTGAGGTCCTTCCGCTTGAGCGTATCGAGTATGCTATCGAAGGCGGACGGAAAGTGACGGTGACGTATGCCGACAAAGGTGGTGCTACTGAAGTGACTGAGACATTCGAAGCGGAGACCGAGAATACTCTCGAAAAGCAGCGTGCCGGCTGGCAGGCTATCCTCGAAAACTTCAAGAAATACGCCGAAGGGCAATTGGTCTAGTCGCCCGAAGGGTCGGTTGCAATGAATCAGATCAAGCGAGAGGTACAACACCCTCTCGCTTTTTAGTAAAATGATGCTGGCGACACCGGCTCTTTCCTGGTATCCTGACAGAGGAGAGATAAGATGAAAAGTCAGGAAATATGAAGAAAAAATCCTCCATTCTTCGGGTTATTCAATCGTATAGTATATCGGTGCGGCGTTATCGCCTCGCTTTTTTCAGCCTGCTCGTCATTTATGGGAGCGCGTCATTTGTGAGCGGTATCTTTTCGCCGCTGGTCTATCGGCACATTATCGATACTATTTCCGGGGCGACCGTCCGTTCCACGCTGGCACCGGATCTCTTTCAGAGTCTGTGGATGTTGATCGGTGTCATCGTGGTGTATCAGATCCTCTATCGCTTGGGGGACTTCACCATTAGCTACGCTGAGAGTAAAACCATGGAAGACCTGAATAATCGTGCCTTCCAGGCTTTCATGCGGCAGGGGCATACCTTTTTTCTTGATCGCTTCTCTGGCTCTCTGGTGGCGCAGGCCAGGCGCTACACTCGCACCTTTGAGGACATCGCCGATCAGCTCGTCTTCAATTTTTGGATGCCCTTCGTTCATTTGATTGGTGTCATTGGCTCACTCTATTTCATCCAGCCCATCCTGGCCACCATTTTTCTCGTTTGGATTCCGCTCTACATTTCGATTGCCATCTGGATGACCAAGAAAAAACTGCCTTTTGATGCCGAGAGTGCTGCCCAGGATTCCGCCATCACTGCTAAGCTTTCTGACGCTCTCTCCAATATCTTCGCGGTCAAAACATTCGCGGCGGAAGAGCGCGAGAGAGACACTTTTGCCCAGGCAGTCGGGAGCGACGAGCGGGCTCGTCTCACTTCGTGGCGCTTCAACAACATTCTCATTGCCATTCAAACAGTGCTCTTCAGTGTGCTCGAGATCGCGGCCATGTACACGGTCATTCATCTGTGGCTTGCGGGCAGCGTCAGTACCGGCACCGTCGTTTTGGTGCAGGTCTACATCGGTTCCATCTTTAGTGAGCTCTTTGGGCTGGGGCGGGCTTTCGGTCGCCTGATGAAAAATGTGGCTGATGCTTCGGAGATGATCGACACGTTGGAGCGCCCTGATGGCGAGGTAATCGGGAGGATTGAAGAAAGCAAACCGCTCACACTGACAGATGGCTCGGTCATTTTTGATCACATTGATTTCAGTTACCCGAAAGGGGGCCAGGTCTTTTCTGATTTTACCCTCCATATTCAGGCGGGAGAAAAAGTTGGTTTAGTCGGGGCTTCTGGGTCGGGCAAGAGTACGCTCACCAAGCTCCTCCTCGGTTTCAATATGCCGGACAAAGGTGTCGTCCGGGTGGCGGGCCGCGAGAGTGGGTCGTTTGCTCCTCAGGAACTGCGCCGCCTCATTGCTTATGTGCCGCAGGACACAGCGCTCTTCCACCGCACGATTGCCGAGAACATCGCCTATGGCCGACCAGGAGCATCACAACATGATATCGAGGAAGCAGCCAAGAAGGCTCACGCACATGAATTTATTCTCGAGTTGCCACAGGGCTACGAAACACTGGTCGGGGAACGCGGGGTCAAGCTCTCGGGTGGCGAACGGCAACGCGTCGCCATTGCCCGCGCTATTTTGAAAGACGCACCCATCCTGGTCTTAGACGAGGCGACGAGCGCCCTCGATACAACGAGCGAGCACTACATCCAAGAAGCGTTGCATGAACTGATGCAGGGGCGTACCACGATCGTCATCGCACACCGTTTGAGTACGGTGCGGGAGATGGACCGGATCATTGTTTTGGAAAACGGTCACTTGGCTGAAGAGGGGACGCACAGTGCCCTGATTGAGAAGGGTGGTATCTATGCGGGCTTCTGGAATCGACAGACGGCGTCTTATGGTGACGTGTTGATCGATGAGGGTGAGGAGGGGTTGTAGGATGACTGTGTCGAGAAGTCGTACGTAAGAGATAAAAAAATATGCCACATATCCACACACAGCCAGGGGAGATCGACCGGGTAGCGAGTGTTTTTGTCGTTCACGTACCGAGTAAACGCGTGTTATTTCGCTACGGCTGAAACGACGGACATCATCGAGCCGGCAGGAGACGAGAAGAGTGGTGGCTGTCTGTGGCTGACCAAAGAGGAACTCTTGGCACACCCGGACATTGATGCACGGGTCAAATGCTATGGCGTGCTGGCTCTGGAAACTCTGGCACCATAATCCGCGCCACTTGCAGGATGGGTGTATACTAAAGGAGGCTCATTATTAACGGCACACCTATGAAAAAGGGATATCATGGAAACATTGAAAAGATGACGCAGGCGAACGCAAATTTTCGCCATGTGCTCTATACTGCCAAGGATTGCCAGTTGGTACTGATGTCGCTCTTGCCTGGTGAGGAAATTGGCCTGGAGGCTCATAAGGAAGGGGACCAGTTCTTCCGTTTTGAGAGCGGTCAGGGGAAGGTGCTGATCGACGACAGTGTCTATGCGGTGGTCGGTGGGGACGCGGTGATCGTCCCGATGGGGGCCAAGCACAACGTCATCAATACGTCGCAGACAGAAGCACTCAAGATATACACGATTTACGCGCCGCCACACCACAAAGATGGCATCGTGCGGGCGACCAAA
>JAYVWV010000044.1:0-5697 GCA_043785755.1 Candidatus Moraniibacteriota bacterium | reverse complement strand
CATCGGGGTAATTTCACCAAGAATGCTATTGTTGGCATCACTCATGCTCTTGTCGATGTAGGGCTGAGCCACATACACGAGATAACCAGTATTCGCAAGACAAAGAAAAACCATCCCAAACATAAGGATTTTTCTCCATTCTTTTTTCCATCCCGCCAAAAAATCCAGCCACAATCCCAACAGTATGAACGGTGCAAAAATGAGAATATTGAAGTAATGAATAGATATCTGAGAAGCCACCGGCACCAGTACGACAAATGCCATACTGTTATACACGAGGAACAATCCGAGAAAATTCCGTCGCTGTCGATCGCCTTCCTTTTTCAAACGATACCCTGCCAAAACATAGCCCCCCACTGAAAAAAGCACAGTGAGCCCCATTATGATGGTGAGTATTCCTCCGTTTATTAGCTCTCCAGCGCCTGCGATATAACTGTTTCTCCTCGCGGCCTTGGCAATATCGAATACACCTCCACAGTTCTCTATATCGATAGCTGAAACAACTATGTGGATATTGGCTTGAATCTGGCAAGCGAAAATCAATGATACGTTCCTCATAAATGCGCTGGGCTTGATACTCGACTCGCTGCTGGCTCCACGAAAGAGCTGAGCAGTATTGGCACCACCGTTCTGCAATTCATAACTGATCTGCCCTCCATTAATCAGGAGGAAAAAGAACACTACCAAAAAAAAGCTCTTCCAGGGAAGATTCTTACGATACATGAGCAAGCCACATACTAGGAGAGCCACTGTCGGCAGAATGACAAACAAAAGTGCATGCAGCTGAATCCCGACCCCCATACTGATACCCACCGCGCTAGCCCATAAGTATTTCTTCTTGGTACTGCCATCTTCCATGAGTTCCAACAGACCATAGAGAAAAAGTAGTACAAAAAAAGGAATGGAGTTGGGATTGGAAGCGAAACGAGACATGCTAATCGCGAAAATAGAGAGGCTGAGCAAGACATCCAGAGCCAGGGAAATTTCCAACGAAAAATACTTCCGCAAGAAAAAGAAAAGCAGCGGAATAGCCAGGACGGAAAAAAACAGATCAAGGTAGGCCAGCTTGTCGGGAGCGCTGCCGAATATGAGAGCCGTCGCGTATTCCGCCTGGTAATACAGCGGCCCGAGATAAAACATGGTATTGCCAGCTTGTGGACCGAGCGCCGGCAGACGAGCTTTTCCGAGAAGCGCATTATTGATATACGTGGCGTCACGCGCCTCATCAGGACTGAACCGCAACCAATCATGAAAGTTGTAGGTGCGCAAAAATATGCCGAGTGTGATGATCACAAACAGCAGGATACATTCCCATTTTCTTTCTTGTAGTTTTTTTAGTAAAGACATCACTGGCATCAAAAAGGCAGGTGCTCGAGACAGGGCACCGTGCTGTCATATGTTACTGAGCCGTATCGACGCTATCAATAGTATCTATCACGCGCGAGTCGCTCTTCCCCTTCAGACCAAAAACATCTTCCCAAAAAACCCTGTCGTTGGGAGAGTCGCTCTTGACGGTGGGGAGATAGTCCGAGGCTATGACCCTCCCTGGAAAATCGATTTCGGATACCAGTAATTGCCCAAATTGTTTCTGTGCCAAGACCACAGGATCCAGGCCATACTTCTTTTTCACCGCATCAAGACCATTTTTCGCCGGCGTCACGGCAAAGTATTGCACGTTCGCTTCGGGCGTGATCTTGAGCGAAGCATAATTGAAGTTCTTGTCATGCTTGCTGAAAAGCAAATAATCAAGCGGCCGGATGTGCTCCGGTTTGACGTAATAGTAGAGCAAAGTGCCGGCACGGTGACGCGCAAACATCCAATCAGTCACACCCTGGAGCTGGCCCAGTGTCACACCGTCCTGGTCTTTCAGGATCAGCGTGCGTTTGATGGTCGTCGTTTTCAACTGAGCACTCGCCTGCTCCCCAAACCACTGGGCCGTGCCATGGATATTGAGAACCAGAATCGCGAGCGTCATAAGAGCGGAGGCAAGCACTGCCCGCGCGCCGAAACGGCTTTCCAAGTACTCATACCCCAGTCCCAAAAAGATGAATGGGAGAGCGAAGACAACGATATAAAAACGGGGCCGCAGCTGGAACGACAGCGGCATCGTCAGAATGAGAAACACGCTAAACCAGAGAAGGGTCAACATAAGAAAATCCCGGGAGCGTTGATTCTTCTCAACCCGCAAACGCCTGACGGCGAAAAACAACCCGGAAAGAAGGATAGCGCCGGTCAGGAGAAGTGCCGGAGTATTCCCCTGCGCCCCGGACTGATAACACCGTGAGGTCGTGAGAAGACAGTAATAGTTCAGATTTTCCTCTAGGCCCTTGGGTACTTTCTCGGAGAGCGGTCGCTTGTCGGCCTTGACACTCAAGGCTTCGAAGAAATTCTTGGTATTCTGACCATTTTTCATGACGTCACTGATGATGACCGGCGTATAGAAAAGCAAAACGACCGTTCCGCCAATCACGACGAATTCTGCCAATTTTTTCAGAGCCGCTTTCCGAAAAAGGGACCTCAGGCTCTCACGATCCCAGACACGGAGATGAAAAAGTATCAGGAGACCAGAAATGCCCAGCAGGCTGAAAAAACCGAAGAAATGCATCTGCGAACCAATAGTGATACCAAATACCCAGAGCATGAGCCACCACCTGCGGTGCACCGAGTGCTCACTATTCAGGAATTGGAGTAGCCCATAGAAAGAGAGAATGATAAAAAATTGTAACGAATTGGGATTCCAGGCAAAGCGAGAATACTGAATGATGAGGAACGAGAAAGCATACATGAGCGTAACAAAGAGAGCATGGCGCCTGGAAAAATGGGTCCGGAGAAACAAAAACAAAATCGGAATGACGGCCACCGAGAAGAAGAGGTCGGGATAGGCAAAAACGGCCGGAGCAGTCGAATGAAAAATTTTACCAGAGAGGTACTGGAAATAATAATAGGCTGGCCCGAGCCGCAAAAAACCATGTTGAAGCTTTATCGCCCCAACGCGCGCACCCAAGAGCGGCAAATGCCCCGCCCCGTTTTCGACCGCATCGCCGACGATGAAAGCATCACGTGACTGATCCATCTTGAAATACAACCACTGATCGAAATGATAGAAGCGCACTGCGAACGCTCCCACGACAATGAGGAGTAACGCTATACCCACCCAATTTTTCTTCACCCTCTCAATATACTTTGGCATATTACTTCGTAGTCGAATATTCTACCGCATCACTGTTCAGATCGATAATCCCGTAAGATCCTTTGAATTTCTCATGCGTCAGGGCCACTTCACCGTAATACTGGATCCCACCGTACACTTTTTGCCATGGTAAGTGCCAGTGTCCAGTAACAACCAGCTTCACATTACCGCTCTCACGGAATATCTTCTCCAATTCGTCATATTGTGAGGCCACCACCGTATCGCTAGGAAGAAAGAAGGGCGTGACATGTCCCTCGCTGACATTCTGCTCCGCCTTCGCCTGGACGGCGTACATCCAAGGAATCTGCTCGCGGAAAATAGGAATATGCATGGCGATGATGACTTTCTTCTCCGTCTTGAGTACGCCACGCAACCAATCAAGCTGCTCCTGGTCGATACCTCCCTCATAGTTTCCCGTTGCTCTCGTCACCCTGGCATCATCGAGAGCAATAATTCTCGTCCCACCATAGTCGAAAAAATAATCCTTACTCCCCACGACGCCCAAGGCGGCCATCGATTTGTCGCTGTCATGATTGCCCATGACCCAGATGACATGCATGTGCTTCTCCTCGGCAATTTTTGCCAAGGAACGAGCATAATCATCTTTTCCAGAGTTGACGTTGTCACCAGTCGCGATGACCGTGTCGATACCGCGTTCCCGCATCTTATCAAAGACTTTCGGCAGGTACTCATCATACTGCCTGGGATAAATCGTCCCACTATCGACGCTGCGACGCTTGTAACGATCGGCATGGATATCTGTCAGCAAACCAATTTTTTCATACTTCCCAGCATACCCAGGATCTTTAAACAAAGGAACGGAGCGCTTAAAAAATGTCGTCATCTCTGTTACGACGAGGGAATCTTTGGGATTTCCCCAGGCGACCGAAAACGTCCCTCCCGTAGTATAAAAACGCACAAAAAATACTGCCCCAAGAACCAGAGCAAGCGCTATGACCACCCAATATTTCTTCAGCCCACTGAGACACCGACGTATACCAGCTTTCATTGAAATTTATCCTAATATTATTTGGCAATACTATCATCATTCTGGCCCTTTTGTAAAGCAAAAAAGCTCACCTTGTGAAGCGCTATTTTTCTTGCCAAATGACACATTTCCTGTATGATAAAGGGGTAAAGTAAGGCATTCTAGGGTGGTTAAAGATTGCCCGATAGTTAAATGTCGTCACCAGACCCATGAACACTGCATTCAAAAAATATATCGCTCCCGCGGTCATTGGCATCGTCCTCCTTTTCAATCTCGGACTCGGTCTCGCACGTCTCGGAACATACTCCGCCGTCGACGAACCGTATTGGACCTATGGCCGCATCTCCAAGTTCTGGACCGCCATCGAACAACAAAAATGGCGCTCCACCAATATTAATGACAAGCCTGGCATCACGGTTGCCATCCTCTCAGGCTTCGGCCTGCTCAAATTTGACCCAATGACCTACCAATCACTGCGCGGTGACATCAAAACGGCGCAAGAATTAGCTGACATCAACGCCATCAACTTCATTTTCCGACTCCCCATCTTCCTCTTCTGCCTCCTCATGTTGCCACTCTTCTATATATTTCTCAAGAAACTTTTCGGCGAAATGGTGGCGCTCATCGGGTTTCTGCTCATCGCCCTCTCCCCTATCTTGCTCGGCATTTCCATGATCATCAATCCTGATTCGCTTTTGTGGATTTTCCTACCACTCTCGCTTCTCTCTTACGCTGTCTTCCAAAAAGAGCATGACATTCGCTTCCTCTTAAGCGCCGGCCTGTTCATCGGGCTATCACTCCTCACCAAGTACGTCTCAAGCATCCTGTACATCTTTCTTTTTCTGCTCCCATTCCTCGATTACATTTTGACGGAAGAAAAACCACCACTCCGTGCCTTCCTCCGCACATCTCTCAAAAACTATCTTATCCTCACCGCCGTTTCGATGGCCACTTTCTATGTGCTCTACCCCGCGACCTGGACTCACCTCACTACCCTTCTTAAGGGTACTTTCTTGAGCAAAGCTTTCGAAACAACCTGGCCCATGTTCGCCTTCCTCATAGGGCTGATGCTCGTCGATATCTTTCTCTTCAGAAACCGGGTGACCGCTTGGCTCTTTGAGAAGCTCGCGCTCTATAAAAAATGGTTCTTTTACCTTATTATCGGCCTATTCCTCATCGCCATCGCCTTCGTCTTTATAGATACCTATAGCGGAATGCGCCCTTTTGATTTCGAGGGCATCCTCGCGTCACCCAAGGGCATCGGCTCTGCCAGCATCCTCCCCAGATACGCCGGAGCGATATTGGCTGATGTTTATGGCCTCATATTTGGAATTTCACCCATTGCCTTCCTCGGCATGCTCCTCGGACTCTTTCTTAGTTTGAAAAAAAACGCTCTGCCCGCTCTCCAAGCCAAGACCATTCTTTTTTTCTCCCTTTTCATCCTCCTCTACTATCTCGGCTCTTCCGTCAATAATGTCGCCGCCACCGTCCGCTATCAGATCGCTCTCTATCCTCTCGC
>JAYVWV010000043.1:0-4248 GCA_043785755.1 Candidatus Moraniibacteriota bacterium | reverse complement strand
ACCGCGAAACAGATTGGGAAGTTTATCCAAATGCTGGATGGCGTCAGCGCGGATGCTTTCCAGGTGCACGGGTTTCAAATCGCACACCTGTTTGCAACGTATCTTCGTCAGGAAACTCCGAAGCCATTTCCTCTTGGGGTGATGTGCCAGGTACTGGGTATTTCCTCCCCCGGCGTGTCGTTCGTCCGTGTGTCGTGGACCAAGACCATTCCTTCCAAGCGACTCAGCGACTCAGCGATTAGGCCGGGCGGCCAAAGAAAGATGTGGACGACACTCGCCCGGATCTTCCCTCAGGACGTCGGTTTGGTGTCAGAGAATGTCTCCCCGGTACACGTGCTGGACTTGGCGCTCGAATGGGGTTTCAGGCGCATCCCGCTTGAGGCATACCGGGCCCTTCTGCACAGTGATTTTGACGGACAGACGAAAGCGGGGGGCGACGCGATGGCCTACATGTTGAGTGAGGACGACACGGCTAGTCATCGTTGCGTCGCCGTGATCAATAACCCCCCGAGAAGGCATCAGATTCTTGGAGGGGCCGTGCATGGAACGTCGTCCAAAGCAGCGTCCTCTCGATCGCGAGAACTGGTCTATTCTCCTCGCGATTGAAACGACCGAGGAAAAGTAGAGACGCAGCAGGGGCACACCCGGTATTTTTGTGAGTCATTAAGTATTAGGTTGAGCTCTGTGCGAAAGTGAAGTTTTCCCGTGTTGTGGCATCGCCATGGCACGGGTCTTTTTATACACAAAATATTTGAAGAACGAGGCTTTTCAGCAAGAATCTTTCAAAGTAAACTTGAAGTCCGGATGCCCGCCCGTATCGCTCTGCGAAACATTGCGGGCGGACTGGATTTTTTTATATAGAAAGTGTTTGAGGGCGGGGATTTTCCCTGCTACCAAGAATTCTCTTGGGCGAATTTGTAGACGAAAGCCCGCCTTGCCGGCGAGGCAGGCAGGTCTTTTTGTGAAGTAAAAAAAGTTTCGGCTACAACTTCAGAGAAAATCTCGCTGGGATTTTCTCGGCCCGAGAGGGTTGCTTGGGAGTTGGGAAAACAGTTTAGCGAGAAAATGAGCCAATCTACTTCAATTTGTACGAAAGAAGAGAGGTTTCAGTGCCGATGAAGATCTGGCCTTGTGTTTCATCGACGGAAAGTGTCATGCCTCCCACGAAGGCTGGGTCGCTATAAGTGTTGACGAGCTTACCTTCCTGATTCCAGGTGTAAACACTTTGGTGCGCGCTGTCGAGAGCATAAATATTCTGGAGACCAGGGTGCGTGTAGAGAGCGGTGACAGCGAGTCCGCCTTCTGGAACTTCTAGGGTGCTCGTCGCTCGGCCACGGAAGTAGCCACGAACAGTGCTTGGATCAGATGAGAGGAAAATAGTATCACTGACCGTCATATGAGCATTTGACTCGAGAGTAATGGTGTCTTTAAGCCAGGCTGTTCCGGCCCCGAAACCACCTTCGGCGCGCGGGAAGCGGTAGATCTGATCCGTCGTGCTATCGAGGACATAGAGGTAGGTCAAATAGGCACCAAGCGCTTCCACTTTGGCTCCGGCAGGCAGAGTGAGGGTATTTTCGACAAATGATTTTCTGATGGGACTAAAGGCATAGAGTTTGCCCGTCTCGGTCAGAACGAAGAGCAAGCGTAAATTATCCATGGCCGCCACCAAACGAGCAGGGCTCCCACCGGGGATGGAGTAGGATTGGTGTGAAGCGACCGCGGTGACCGTTTTCTCGGTAACAAGGAAACTTTCATCATCCAAGATGATGTTCCCGATGATGGGTTCGGAAGTATTCGACACCACATTCGTCTGGGTAGTTGAGGAGTTACCTCGGTCATCTTGGGAGAGGGGAGTTTCGGGTATCGTCTGGGGAGCCATCGGCGCAGGCGCAGTGTTTGTGCGGAGGAGGAAGTAGACGAGGATTGATCCGCCGAGGAACAGAAGGAAAGCTCCGCCGAGAAGGAGCGTGGTGTGTGGCGGACGGGTTTTGGGGAGGTGAATGGTGGCGAGGGTTTGTCGGAACAGGGGCAGGACTTTGCTTGCGAGTGTGCGTGATTGGTCGGCGAAATGCGTAAGCATCGTACCAAAGGTACTTTTGGTTTGGGTGTTTTGGGCAGCCTCTGCTCGTTCCCGCTGGTAGAAGAGGGCGAGTTTTTCTTTGATAAAGTCGGGCAATTCTTCGATTTCACCTGCCTCGTTCGTCCCCGCGGTCTTCTGAAGTTCTCCTTCCTGCTCTTCGACGAAAGAAATGGATTCTGATAGTTCTTCAGGCGCTTCGGTGGGAGTGACAAGGGGAGTCTCTTGGTAGGCGGCTGCCTTTTCTTCCCGGGCAGCTTCTCTCTCTGCCAGATACTTCTGCCAGGTGCGCTTGAGGGAACGTTTCATCTGGCGAGCCAGCGAGTGACTGGTGTTCATCACGGCTGTGCCGGCGACGGAGGCGCTTTTGGAAAGTGTCTTACGTAGGGCTTTTCCGCTGGCTGAAAAACTTTCTCCCAGGGCATGAAAAAAGTCTTGGAGCGTCAGTCGCCAGGCATCGAGCGCCGGGTGTTCTCCGGGTGCCTGTGGTGTCAGCCCCTGAACATAGATGTGACCTGTTTTGCTGTCGACGTAGTCTTCGATCGCTTTCTCGGCCAATGCCTCGGCCACCGTCGCGGTCTTGCGTGCTTGTTTCTCCTGAAAGGCTGACTGACTGAAGACATTAGCCACGGGCGGCTTCTCTTTCTTCTCTGTACGTGGGGTAGGGGTTTTGGTGAGCGAGACGCTTGCGCCAAGATCTTCTTCTATATTGACGACGACGAGACCGGCCATGTCGAGCTCATTGACCAAGGCCGTTTTCAAGAATTGGGTGAAGCGCTGGTGATCCATCCGACCAGCAGTTTTGCTAAGATCAGCCAAGGAAAAGAGCGCCAGAAGCTCCGGAGAAGAGAGGAGCACCTGATCATCTACGCTGAGGCGGCCACTCGAGACTTCTACGAAGGTTTTGATGGGGTGGGTGTGTGATTCTTCGGAAGCTAACCCAAGGCTAATGTCGGCCAGGGTGCCGCTGCGGAGGAGGAGAATCTTGGCGTGACCGGTGACGGAAAAATGGAGATTGTTTTTTTCGAGGATGCCGATGGCTCCGTGGAGTTTGCCGAGCCAAGCGACGTTCCCGTGTTTGACGAGCTCTGCTAAGGCCAGGTTGATCTTATGAAGGGCTGCCTCGAAACTTTCGATGGCTCCGCGGCGCGGATTGCTGAAGAATTCCTTTTTGGCAACCGAGGCGAGGAAATTGACGATGTAGGCTGAGTCCTCACTTTGGTCATCGATCTCAAAAACACCAATGAGTGTTCCGAGGCTGGAGCGAGCGACATTTTCCTCGGTGGCATGGAGTGTCCGTACGAATGGTTGGACAGAGCGGCCGTTGGCGACCAGAATCTCCGTGACCGCTGTCCTCAACTCAGGGATGGGTTTGATTCTTTCCGGTTGTTTTTTTTCGGACATAGCAGATGTGAGAGCGACATCAAAGGGGAAGGGGTGGCTGTACCACGAATTGCCATAGTAACAACCCCCGCCTTTCCATCGCAGGGTGTAGTTAGCAATAGTATACCACAAAAAGCTCTCGGATAAGAGCTTTTCTTTGATTGTTTTCCTCTCTCTCCAAAGTGGCCTGCTTTTGACTTTCCGCGCGATTTTCCCTATACTGCGGGTATCGGTTTTCTGGATGGGTGCTTGTTTGTTCGCTAATGTCTGTCTCAACGTATGTCACTGGCTCTCTTCGATACGCTTTTTGGTTCTAAGGCGCGTTCTCGGCTCATCCGCTTTTTCCTTCTCAACCCCGGAGCGGAGTTCAGTTCCGCTACTGTTTCTGAGAAGACACTTATTTCTCGGACAGAATGTTCACACGAGCTGAGCCGTCTGACCAAGATGAAATTGGTGCTCGAGCGCTCCCGCAAGGGGCATAAGTGTTTTCTCGTCAATGAGGATTTCCCTTTTTACACGGAGCTGAAGAGTTTGGTATCAAAGTTGAATGTTCATGCTCAGTCGCAGGTTTTTCGCAAAGTGAAAGTGATCGGCGAGGTGAAGCTCATTCTGATTAGCGGTCTCTTCCTGAATTACCCCAAGAGTAAGGTGGACATGATTTTGGTGGTGAACAATGTCAATCGCACCAAGTTGAAGCATGCGATCGCTCATCTCGAGGCTGAAGTCGGCAAAGAGATTCGCTTCGTGCTCATGAATAGCGAGGAACTGCACTACCGTCTCAATATGCT
>JAYVWV010000042.1:0-20998 GCA_043785755.1 Candidatus Moraniibacteriota bacterium | reverse complement strand
TGGGCAGTGAAAA
Source organism: Candidatus Moraniibacteriota bacterium (assembly GCA_043785755.1). Taxonomy (GTDB): domain Bacteria; phylum Patescibacteriota; class Minisyncoccia; order Moranbacterales; family UBA1568; genus UBA1568. The sequence continues at coordinate 20,985 of JAYVWV010000042.1, read as the reverse complement.
TAATCAGTTCGTTCATAATTTTGTCATTCCGAGCTTGCCGAGGAATCCCGTTCCTCTGCGAGCAAATCAACCCAACGAGGATTCTGCTTTTCTATCAAATCAATCTTTTTCTTCCTTGTCCATCCCTTGATTTTCTTTTCAGCGCTGATTGCCTCCATTGGCGTTCCGAAACTTTCAACGAAAACCAGCTTATTCACATTATACTTACTGGTAAAAACGCTGCCAGAACCGCTCTTGTGCTGAGACATCCTCTGATAAATATCGCTCGTCACCCCTGTATAGAGGACTGTGTCCCTCTTGATTGGTTGCAATATATACATAATATACCTTCTCCATACGGGATTCTTCGCTACGCTCAGAATGACACTAGAACAGTGTTCCGCTCGCACTGACCGGTGGGAGAATAGCATGCTCTGTCTTGGCTGATTCCAAGAGTTTCTTGTTGCCGTGGAGTTCCGCCAGATATTCCCAATCACGAAATTCCGGGTGTTGTTTCAACTGCTCTTCGAGAATCTCTACTGTCACTCGCACATCACCCGCCCCAGTATGCGCGGTGGTGTGTTCTTTGCCCAGGTAGAGTTTGTAGGCGGCCGAGAGGTTACGCGGGGCGAACATACTGCGCGCTGTCATCTTGTGATAAAGAATTTTGGCATCCAGGACACGTTTTTTGGTAAAGTCGAAGTTCTTCCCGACACTCCCAAACTCACCCTTAAGAAACGGCAGATCGAAACCAGTAATATTGAACCCGCCCACATCGGCTCCATCGAACATATTCCAGAGTTCATAGGAAAGCTTGGCGAAGCTAGGGCAATCCGCCACGTCGGCGTCGTAAATATGGTTGATTCGACTGGCATCGGGAGAGATGGGAATACCAGGGTTGATACGCTGGCAATAAGAAACCACCTCGCCCGTGGGCAGGATCTTCTCATAGGCCAGCTCGATGATCTTGTCCTCACCGATGGCCAGGCCGGTGGTTTCGAGGTCGAAGATAATGAGCGGCCGGTCGAGCGGGAGATAGTCGGAAATGGTGGAACGCATAAAAAAATTCAATATATCAATGTTCAATTTTCATTAAATTTTCAATTACTCAATTCTCCAATTGCTTCATTGAAAATTACTCCGTCACCTCATTCTAGCCCATTATCAAGCCCTTGTCATTCAACCGTGACAGACTTCGCCAGGTTTCTTGGCCGATCCACGTCGAATCCTTTCGCGACGCTCATATGGTATGCAAAGAGCTGGAGCGGGATGACAGAGAGAATGGGCGTCAGCATCTCGAGCGTTTTGGGGATATATATGACCGCATCAGCTTTTTTCTCGAGAGCCGTATTGCCCTCGGTGGTGATCGCCAAGACCGTCCCACCACGCGCGCGGATTTCTTCCAGACCACTGACGCTCTTTTCATAGACACTGTCCACCGGGGCGATGAAGACCGTCAGCGACTCGGAATCAACCAAAGCAATTGGCCCGTGCTTCATTTCGCCCGTCGGATACCCTTGGGCCGAGACATAGGCGATCTCTTTCACCTTGAGTGCCCCCTCAAAAGCGATGGGGAAGTTGTACTTGCGCCCCAGGTAGAGGTAGTTCTTGCGGTTGGCATATTTCTTGGCCAATTTCTTGATGGTTCCTGATTGGGCAAAGATTTTTTCCATATGGCGCGGCAGCTTCAACAGTTCCCGAGCAATACGCTGCCCGGTGACGAGCGACATCCCCCGCTGCCGTCCCAGGTACAAGGTCAGAAGTGAGAGAATGGCCAATTGCGAAGTGAATGCCTTGGTCGAAGCCACAGAGACTTCCGGACCAGCATGGTTATACACTCCGGCATCGGTCTCGCGCGCGATGGTCGAACCGACGACATTGACGATCCCGAGAGTGAGCGCCCCTTTATTCTTGGCCTCACGAATAGCAGCCAGGGTATCCGCCGTTTCACCGGACTGCGAGAGCGCCAGAACGGCTGTATATTTATCGAGGATCGGTTTGCGGTAGCGAAATTCGGAAGCATACTCCACTTCCACCGGAATACCAGCATATTCCTCGAGCATATATTCCCCGATGAGGCCGGCGTGATACGATGTCCCGCAGGACACGATGACGATGCGCTTGATATTCTCCAAACGTTTCGCGACTTCACGCAGCCCCCCCAAACGAGCTGTGCCCTCATCCGGGAGCAAGCGCCCGCGCAGGGCATCAGCGAAGCTCTCCGGCTGATCAAGGATTTCTTTGAGCATGAAGTGTGGGTAGCCGCCGCGCTCCGCCTCCTTTTCCGACCATGCGATATCCGTCTCGTCTTTGTGTGTTATATGGACACCAGTCTTGACGACATAATTGTCACGACCGATGACCGCCCGCTCACCATCTTCCAGATAGACGACGCGTTTGGTGTGAGCCAGGATAGCCGAAACATCAGAGGCCACAAAGTATTCGTCCTTGCCCACGCCGATCAAAAGCGGACTCCCCATGCGCGCCACGAACAGTCGGTCTGGTTCCTCGGCTGAGACCGCTGCGATACCGTATGTCCCACGCAGTGCTTTAAGGGCCGTGGCGAAAGCGGCCTCAAAATCTTTGCTTTTTTTGCGACACTCTTCGATCAAGTGGGACACCACTTCGGTATCGGTTTCAGAAGTGAAGCGGTGTCCCTGCTTGAGCAGTCGCTCTCGCAGCTCGCCATAATTCTCGATGATGCCGTTATGAACGAGGGCGATGGCACCCGAACAATCAGCGTGTGGGTGAGCGTTCTTCTCGGCTGGCTTGCCATGGGTCGCCCACCGGGTATGGGCGATACCGAGCGTGGCAGAAACACCATTGCCGTCGGTTTTCTTTTCCAACTCTACCACTTTGCCGAGTGCCCGAATCCGTTTCACCTTACCCTTAGCCAAGAGCGCCACGCCCGCACTGTCATAGCCCCGGTATTCCAACCGGTGCAACCCTTCGATCAGAAGATCCTGCGCCTGCCGCTTGCCGATATAGCCAACGATGCCACACATAGGGGGAGAATTAGGAATTTAGAATCAGGTATCCTCGATAAAGAATTTTTCTCTTGTCATCCCGATTCGCCAACTGGCGAATAACGCAGGATCCAATCTTTAAGTTTTCTGGATCCCGCAGCCAGTGCGGGATGACACACTCTGTACTGCTATTCTAGCACTTTTTCCCGCCCAATGAGTCACTATTGACTTTTCTCCGATTTTTTGGTATAAAATACTGTTACTCGTTTTTTCCCAACATAGTGCCAAAGAGCACACTCACCGCTCCAACGGAGCAGAAAGACCCATCATGAAGAAACTTCTGCGCATTGTCAGTATCCCGATGCTCCTCCTCGGGCTTTGGCTGATGAGTATCCGGCCGGTAGTGGGTATTCCAGCAGCCGAGACTGGACTCACAGTGCTCGGGGTCGTCCTGCTGATCGTCGGCCTTTTCATCAGTCTCCAGCTGATCTGGTCCGGCCGCTCTCCTGCGACACAGACTGCCCCTCTGGCGCCGGAGACACCGTGGAGAATCTTCCTCTGGATGGCTTTGGTCATCGGAAACGGATTGATCATAGTCGGTTTCTTCCTGGCCACCAACCCCAGTGAGGGACTGGCTCGACTGGGGGATGCTTGCATTCCCATCGGCGCAGTCATCGCACTCATCGTGGGCGTGGTCCTTATGTTCAACTGAGCCGCCCCGCCCTCACTCCATGCCTCTGCGCAACCGCGCCGGGGCTTTTTTTTCCGATCAATCTAATGGCTTATTCGAAAGGATTTATAGGGGTTGAACCCCTGTAAAGATCTGAACAGTTTCTCTAAAGTCTGCCGCGACAAAATCACATAAGTCGTCTGGTACATCATGATAACGGCGGTTTTTCTGACACATCAAAACGGTTCTGATGCGAGGCCACGCCTTTTTGACGTTCGCGATATAGTGTACCCGATCCTCGATGAACCAAATGTCTCTGTCTCCTCCCAGTTCACCTTCCAATGCCGAGGCCTTATCCTCCGTGGTCACGATAATTTTATGGAAAAAATGTTCGATGCCAGTGCCACGAATCTTTCTCATTTGAAAGTCCTCGTCCCCATAGGAAAGGATACACAAAGTGCAGCCCCGAGCTTTCATCTGTGCAAGAAAGTCTGCCGCCTCAGGAAATAAGAACTGCTTCGTCTCACGAAGAAACACCTCGATACCGGCACGCAGCTCCGCATGATCGAACGTACACACCTCTCCCAAGAGCGCCATGTGCCGCCCCGGGTCATACCAGCCGCCGACACTGCCATCTTTCATCATCGCAGCCGTACTGGCCTGCGCTGCGCGAGGAATACCACAGGCGTCGAATACTCGGTGGAGGTGCTCGCCGAAGGTCTTGGTGTCGAACAGTGTGTCATCGAAATCAAGAAATATTTTCATCCCGTTAGAGTTCTTGGAAAGTTAAGGTCATAAACCATTCCCTCTGAGTTGCAGTGTCAAAGCTCTCACGAGAGTCATACGTGCCAGTATTGTCTCAAAAATGCTTCCCCTTTCAGGATATCCTCCGGTCGGCCGATCGGCTGCCAGGCCCGCGCCTGCACCACTCTGACCGGGGTATCGGCACCGAGCGCGGCCAGTGTTTGTGGCAAACCGTATTCTGTCTCACAAAATTTCACTGGTGGATAGTCGAAATAGCGCCGGTCGAGGACATAGGCACCAGTATTGATCATACCTTCTGTCCGGCCATGCGGCCGCTCAGTGATTTTCAAAAGATTCCCCTGGGGAGTCGTTTCGAGCAACCCGTACTGCTCTGCGTCTGTCACTGCGAGCCCTAAGACAGCCAACGCACCCTGAGAGAGGGAGGCGAGATCCGCCAAATCATCCGGATGATACAGATCGTCGCCCATCATAACGAGTACCGAGTCATCCACGAAGTCTCTAACGAGAAGCATCGCTCCACCAGTACCATTCAGTTCCCCCTGCTCCACATAACGGATACGTCGCCCCTGCCATACATCGCCAAAGTATGACTGTATCTGCTCCTTCAGGTAGCCAACGACAAAAACAACCTCATCGATGGCTGGTGGCAACATGGCCAGTTTCCACTCGAGAAGTGGTTTACCAGAAAGTGGTAGCATGGGCTTGGGGCAGTTCTCTACCAAGGCTCCCATCCGAACTCCGCGACCCGATGCCAAGATGATAGCGCGCATAGCTTATCTTAAAATGGCAATTATTTCCCTTGTCATCCCGGGCCTGACCCGGAATCCAGACTGAGTATTCATCATCTTTTCATATAAGTCCTCCCACCCAGGATTTTCTTTTTCAATCAATTCCAACTTCCAATTCCTCTTCCATTTTTTCAAGGCTTTTTCTCTCTGAAAGGCTGTATAAGCATCATTTGTCTGTTCGTAATATACCAACCTATCGACACCATATTTTTCAGTGAATCCCTTTACAACCTTGTTCTTGTGTTCCCAAACCCGTTTCAATAAATCTGAAGTCACGCCGACATACAACGTTCCATTTCCTTGGCTCGCCAGAATGTAAACAATAAATGTTTTCATTTCCTGGATCCCGCATCAAGTGCGGGATGACAAAAGAAAATTATCCAAGGACAATACTGACGATCCGGCCGGGCACGTAGATCACTTTGCGTACGGTCTGAGTGGCGAGGTATGTTTGGACGTTTTTGTCCGCGAGCGCCTGCGCTTTGACATCAGCCTCGCCCGCACCGGCGGCCACCATAATGACGGCGCGCACTTTACCATTGACCTGGACAGCAATATTTACATTCTCTATCACGATCTTTTTGGCATCAAACTTTGGCCAGGTGGAAAGAAAGATAGATTTCTTTTCGCCAAGCTGCGCCCACAACTCTTCGGAAATGTGAGGAGAGAAAGGCGAGAGAAGCATGAGGAGGGTCTTGAATGTAGAGTGCGAAACCGTTGTTTCTTTTTCTAATTCATTCACCAGTATCATCATGCTACTGATCGCCGTATTGAACTTGAATTCCTCAATATCTTCGCCGACTTTCTTGATTGTTTTATGAAGTAAGCTCTCGATTCTGTTTTGCTGAACTTTTTCCAGTTTGTTCATCATCACTTTTCCCTGAAGCTTCCAAATCTTTTCCAAAAACCGACGCGTCCCCACAACGCCATCAGTATTCCAGGCGATTGACTGCGTAAACGGGCCCATGAACATCTCGTACAAACGGAAAGCATCCGCTCCGAACTGATCGATGACATCGCTAGGATCTATCACATTGCCCCAACGCTTGGACATCTTGCGCCCATCAGAGGCAAGAATCAGGCCGAGAAATTCCAGCCGTGCAAATGGCTCCGGCGTACTCACTATCCCCTGATCATAGAGAAATTTATGCCAAAAACGTGCATAAATAAGGTGTCTCGTCGCATGATCTCCACCAACATAGACATCGACCGGCATCATTTTTTTCTCTTTTTTCTTGTCCACCAATGCTTTCTTGTTCTTAGGATCGATGAAGCGAAGATAATACCATGATGAGCCGGCCCACTGGGGCATAGTGTTGGTTTCTCGTTTCGCCGACCCCTTGCACGTAGGACACTTCACATTCACCCATGAAGCGATAGTCGCGAGCGGCGATTCCCCTGTGCCAGCCGGCTCGTACGCCTTCACTTTCGGAAGTTTTACCGGCAAATTTTTCTCGGGCACAGGCACAACACCACACGCAGCGCAGTGAATAATCGGGATTGGCTCGCCCCAATAGCGCTGACGACTGAACACCCAGTCCCGCATCTTATAGTTCACCACTTTCTTTCCGAGCTTTTCTTTTCGGAGCCAGGCCACCATTTTTTCCCGCGCTTCTGCTGAGCCCAATCCAGAGAATTCTTTGGAGTCATACAAAATCCCATCGTCGGTAAAAATCGTCTGACCATTAAGAAAAGCATTCCACATGAAGGTATGATGTTCTGCCACATCAGTTTTCCCAGAAATCTTCGCCCTCTCCTCCCAGAGAATTTCATGTGTCTCGTGCTCGTCAGGTGTGACTCCTGTCTTCTTCTCATCGATCAAATGCGCCACAAAAACTGTGTCCTTGTCGAAACAATTCACATTCTTATGTGGCTTATAGCCACTTCCGTAGAGCACCGGGATCGACAGCGGCTCGAGGGTAAAATTCTGATAACCCGTTTCTTCCCGAATTTCGCGAGTGATTGCCTCTTCCGGACTTTCCCCGACCTCAATACCCCCGCCCGGGAAAACATAGGTCCCACCGCTCTTCCTCTTGAGGAGGAGAACTTCCTCTCCAGATTCGCTAAGTATAATGGCCGTGACACAATCCCGCGAAGTGTTTTTCTTCCCTTTTTGCGGCGTACATACCCCACCCATTTCGATATAAGGAGCGATGACGTTGATGATCGGCAGATCGTATTTCTGAGCAAACGTGAAATCTCGTTCATCATGAGCTGGCACGCCCATGACGGCGCCCGTACCGTACGTGCCCAACACATAGTCAGCCGCATAGACCGGCAGACGCTCACCCGTGAACGGATGCACGACCTCGACCCCCTGCAAACACACGCCCGTTTTTTTCTTATTCAATTCCGTCCGCTCCAAATCGGTTTTTTTCTTGGTGATCACAATATACTTTTTCACTTCTTCCAGGTTTTCAATCTTTGACTGGAGACTCTGCATGAGCATATGTTCCGGCGCGATCACCACATAGGTACATCCATAAATCGTATCGACACGCGTCGTAAACACCCGTACTTCTTCTTCAGTATCAACCACATAAAACACGATCTCGACGCCCTCGGAACGGCCGATCCAGTTTTTCTGTGCCTCTTTCACGCCGTCTGGCCAATCCAGTTTCTTCAGATCTCGCAACAACTTGTCTGCATACGCAGTAATCTTGAGCACCCACTGACGCATAGGGCGCTTCTCCACTAAACTATCACAACGTTCACAACGGCCCTGCTCCAAGTCTTCATTGGCCAATCCTGTCTGACACGATGGACACCAATTGATAGGATCGAATGATTGATATGCCAGTCCCCGGTGGAACATCTGGAGGAATATCCACTGCGTCCACTTATAGTATTCCGGGTCTGTCGTATTGATCTCCCTTTCCCAATCATAAGTAAAACCAATCTTTTCCAATTGCTTCTTGAAGGTTGCAATATTCTTTTTAACTGCCACTTCAGGATGAACTTTGTTCTTGATAGCATACTGCTCAGCTGGTAATCCAAAGGCATCCCATCCCATCGGATGCAACACGCCAAAGCCCTGAAGTTGCTTAAAACGAGCATAAATGTCAGAGGCAATATAGCCCTTGGGATGCCCCACATGTAGTCCGACACCAGACGGATAGGGAAACATATCCAAAACATATTGCTTCTTTGAGCGCTTATACTGGCGATACGTATCATTTTTATCCCAATACTTCTGCCATTTCCCCTCAATTTTTCCTGGATCGTAGCCCTTTTTCATGATGGTCATCTTAACTTTTGTCCCCTCACTCTAGCGTACTCTTGGCTTTTTTTCAAGAAAACCCCCCATCCCCTCCTTGCACACACTCTGTAACGGTCGTGACATAGTGTGTGCATCAGAAGTACCAACAAAAAACGAGCCCAGCGATGAGCCCGCTTGATTCTCGTTATCCTCTTCTCTTACTTCTCTGCCAAAGCCGTTAAAACGATATCCACCACTTTTTGTGTTTCAGTCAGTGATTTGATGAGATAGTATTTGGCGGCTCCGAGCGCTTCCACTTGCTGGAAAACCTTCTCATTATCGACATTACTAAGGACGATGACAGGAATTTCGGAAAGATCCTTGTCTTGCTTCAATGCTTGTAGTACAGCGATGCCACCCATCACCCCCATCTCAATATCAAGCAGGATAGCGTCCGGATGCTCCTGGCGGATCGTTTGCAAACCCTCCTCTCCGTTGCTCGCTGTCAGCACTGTGAATCCTTCATTGACAAACTTGGCACGATAAATAGTGCGCACGTTTTCATCGTCATCGACGATGCACACTGTCTTATGGCGCCATCCTTGCTCTTCCATAGAACTCATCTTGACAAACGATTAGCCTTTCCGGACGGTACGTTTCTTACCCTCAACCAAACCACCGAAAAGTTTTAGCACGACGTTGCGACTGACCCGATAGATGAGCCAGAAGATGAGACCGTAGGCCAGAAGTACTGGCAATCCAACAATGAGGAAACGAATCAATCCTTCGGTCAGGTTCCCGAGCATGTGAACGAGCGCCTGGAGTGATTCCCGAAGCGTCTGCAACGGACGGAACCCCTGATCAGCCACGACGGTAGTGTCTTCGGTCAATGAGAGCGTAATCGAAGCCATATCAGTCTGACTGTTGAGGTAGCGCAGTTGTCCCTCAAGCGATTCGATCGCGCTCCGCACCAATTCCAGCTTATCGGTCACTTCCATGACGTCGCTTATTTTGACCGCCCGTTCAAACAGCGTCTGAAGAGTCACTTCAGCCGCCTTCTTATTGTTGATGCGCGCCTGGAGGTCGATATACTGCTGTGTCACATCGGTTCCGGTCGTGCTCTCAGACAAGACCAGTGTGGCGACGCCCTTCAAGCGGGTGAATGCTTCATTGAATTTATTCACCGGGACTTTGACGGTGAGCGAACCACTTTTGAGGCCGGAAGCGACCTGGTTGAAACGGGAATCAGCGATGTCGCCACCGAGCTCACTCGCGATCTGTCCAACCTGCATGACGGACTGGTCAACATTGGCCACCCGTAGATACAGACTGCCGTTCTTGATAATCTTCTTTTCGGCCACTCCCGTCGGTGCCGCTGGCGCAGCTGTCAGCACGCCTCCGGTGACCTCCTTCTCTGCTACCTGGCGATAGGTACTCACACCATCAAACGAGAGCGCATTGTCCATCATACCAGGAGGTGTTGCCACCTGTGGAGAACCATCGCCCATACGCCCAACGTCACGAATCGAAGCAGAGTTCTCCTGCGTATTAAAAAACATGCCCACAAAAAAAATCAAAAGAAAAAGCGCCAGCAGCCCGACAAACGCCACCCCGAGCACCTTCCCGAATTTGTGTACTACTGCCATATGTTTGTGTTTAAGACCATAAAAGCGAGAACAGTACATTCCCGCTTTTATTCTACTCCGGTCTGCTGATTTCTCCAATATCATTCGCTCACCGGCATGACGCCGTGACGACTATGATGGCGCCGCGCTACTTTGACGCGCACCAACTCCTTTTCGAGCATCGCAGCGGTCCGGGCGTATTCCTCATCATCCATCGTCACTCGTTCTTTCTTGAGATCCTCGGCCCGCTTGCGCGCTTCTTCGGCCCGCGCCAGATCAATCTCTTCGGCACGTTCCGCTGTATCGGCCAAAATCGAAAGAACATCATCATGAAACTCAACGAATCCCCCGGAAGTAGCCAGGCTGGACTCGACACCATTTTGTTCTGCTCGAAGAACAATTTCACCAGGGCGCAGCGTCCCAATATACGGAACATGGTGCGGGAGAATGGTCACCTCGCCACTCACCACCGGCAAGGTGGCTTGGTAAACCTCCTGCTCAATAACCGTTTTTTCCGGCGTCACTACTTTGAGTTTAATTTGAGACATAATTTTCAACTATTTCTTTCTTTCTGCGATCACGTCCTCGATCGATCCCTTCATGTAAAACGATGATTCGGCGATATCATCGAGCTCGCCCGAGAGGATTTTTTCGAAACCCGTGATCGTATCATTGAGCTTCACATACTTACCCGGGGCACCGGTAAACTGCTCGGCCACGAAAAATGGCTGTGAGAGATACTTTTGGATCTTGCGAGCACGCGCCACCGTCTGTTTGTCATCATCCGTCAGTTCTTCCATACCGAGGATGGCGATGATGTCCTGGAGATCTTTGTAACGCTGGAGGACCTTCTGGACGCTTCGAGCCACATTGTAATGGCGCTCTCCGACCACCTGCGGATCGAGGATGGTCGAGCTGGAATCAAGCGGGTCGACTGCCGGATAGATACCGATTTCAGTGAGGGCCCGGTTCAACACCACCGTCGAATCGAGGTGAGCGAAGGTCGTGGCCGGCGCCGGGTCGGTCAAGTCATCAGCTGGCACATAGACTGCCTGCACCGATGTGATGGAGCCATTCTTGGTCGACGTGATTCTTTCTTGGAGTCCACCCATTTCTTCGGCCAGAGTCGGCTGGTAGCCGACCGCGCTTGGGATACGTCCAAGGAGAGCCGATACTTCCGAACCGGCCTGCGTGAAACGGAAAATGTTGTCGATAAAAAGGAGAACGTCTTTACCCTCGTCATCACGGAAAGATTCCGCCATGGTGAGTGCCGTCAGTGCCACACGCTGACGCGATCCTGGCGGCTCATTCATCTGACCGAAGACCAAGGCCGTCTTGTCGAGCACACCGGATTCTTTCATTTCAAAGTAGAGATCATTGCCTTCACGGGTGCGTTCACCAACGCCCGCGAAGACCGAGTAGCCACCGTGTTCCTGGGCAATGTTTCTGATCAATTCCTGAATGACCACGGTCTTGCCAACACCAGCACCACCGAAGAGACCGACCTTGCCACCCTTCATGAAAGGACAAAAGAGGTCGATTGATTTAATACCGGTCTCAAAGACTTCTGCTTTGGTCGATTGCTCGTCAAAAGCCGGTGCCGTTCTGTGTATGGATCTTCGCGTTGCATCAGCGAGCCTGCCCGCCGGACTACCCTCCGGGTTGTCGGCGCGGCCATCAATCGTGTCACCGAGCACATTGAACATCCGTCCCAAAACAGCCGTCCCAACCGGTACCGAAATCGGTGCCCCAGTCGCTGTCACCACCATCCCGCGCCGCACGCCATCGGTCGTGCCCATGGCCACCGCGCGAACCCGGCCACCTCCTAAGTGCTGATGGACTTCCACAACCAGTTTCACATCATTCACTGTCAGCTCCAAGGCATCATAGATATTCGGCAGCGTGACCGCCTGCCCATCTCCTGACGGAAACTCGACGTCCACCACCGGACCGATGACCTGAATGATTTTTCCTGCGCTCGTACTCATACATTTATCATTACTTAAAACGATCCCTAAATTAGAATATGAAACTTCTCCAGCCACGCTCCGACTCAGTGCGTGACCGCCGCCATACCAGCCGACAGCTCAGCGATCTCTTGAGTGATCTTCTGCTGACGGAGCTGGTTGTAGGCGAGGGTTAGGTCGGCCACCATGTCCTTGGCAGCATCGGTAGCATTACGCATAGCCATCATGCGGGCCGATTCCTGTGAAGCATTGCTCTCGAGCACTGCGTGATAGAGCTCCATCTCGAGCAATCTCGGAATCATCTGCCAGAGCACTTTCTTCACGCTCGGTTCAATGACATATTCGCTCGCTGCATCACCCTTTGGGACGATGGGCGCTGCTTCAGCTTCCTCTACCTTGGAATTCCCGTTCATCTCATGCATGGCCTTCTTCGTATCCTTGATAGCGACTGGCAAAAGTGCCCGCACCTTCACTTCTTGGGAAAGCATGGAGATATAATCAGTGTAGAGCATGACCACGCGGTCGACCCGCTTCTGCTCAAACTCCTCGATGAGGAGGCGGGCAACGGCGCGCATGCCAAGAGTGGTCGGCGCGGCCAGAACATCAGGAAAGGAAGCAATGATTTCTCCCTGACTCCCTGGCGTCGCCAAGATACGGCGCACGGCGTTCTCCCCTTTCTTCCCAAGAGTAACAAAGACTCGTTCCTTACCGGTATCTTCCTTCAGGGTCTGCCGCAGACGCTTGATAATCTGAGCATTGAAGGCACCACACAGACCACGATTGCTGGTGATGATGACGTACAGTTCTTTTTTGACAGGACGCACGGTCATGAGCGGATGCCCCTCATCCCCGACTGCCTTATCGAGCTGGCGCAGGAGTTCGATGGCACTCTTGGCGTAGGGGCGAACGGCTAGCACAGAGGCGATGGCTTTGCGCATTTTGACAGCCGAAATCATCTCCATAGCGCGGGTGATCTTACTCGTCCCCCTCACCCCTTTGATGCGTCTTTTGATATCTCGCGCACTTGCCATAGCAATATTCTCTGTTTACGAGTTCGTTCGAAAGCCATTCCTTTTGCGACCCTCTCGCCCGCCCAGCGGCGGCTCGTTCTTTGAAGATCGTGCGATTCCGCCTCCGGCGGAAACCATGCTCGTACGACTTCAAACGGTCTCAAAAGAAACAGCTTCCGAAGAACTCAGTGCTTGCCCTACACTACAAAACTTTTCTTAAATTCTCCGATGTGCTTCTTCAATAATTCTTCCACTTCCGGTGCGAGCGCTCGTTCTTTCAAAATCTCTTCACCAACTTCCTTACCTTCATTATCGAGATACGCGAGGAATTCCTGTTCGAAACGATTGATCTGCTCTACCGCCACATCATCCACATGACCACGAGTCAGCGCATAAAGCACCGCCACTTCTTTCTCCACAGGCAGCGGAGCATATTGTGGCTGCTTCAACATTTCCACTGCGCGCCGACCGCGCTCAATCAACGTACGCGTCTTCTCGTCGAGGTCAGAACCAAACTGTGAGAAAGCTTCCAATTCACGAAACTGCGCCAAATCGAGCCGCAGTGTCCCTGACACTTGCTTCATGGCTTTGATCTGAGCGGCCGAACCAACGCGCGACACCGAGAGCCCGACGTTCAAAGCTGGGCGAATACCCTTGTAGAAGAGATCGGACTCGAGATAGATCTGACCATCAGTGATGGAGATGACGTTGGTCGGGATATAGGCCGACACATCGCCCGCCTGGGTCTCGATGATGGGGAGAGCGGTCAAGGATCCACCACCAAACTCTTTGCTCAATTTAGCACTGCGCTCAAGCAAACGGGAATGGACATAGAAAACATCACCCGGGTAAGCTTCGCGACCTGGTGGCCGCCGAAGAATGAGCGAAATCTGACGATAGGCCACGGCGTGTTTGGAAAGATCATCATAAATGACTAGAACATCTTTACCCTGATCCATGAAGTATTCCCCGAGGGCACAGCCGGCGTAGGGAGCAATATAGGAAAGAGCGGAAGGATCAGAGGCGCCGGCCACAACGACGGCAGTGTAGGCCATAGCTCCACTCTTGGTCAGTTCAGCCACGATGCGGGCGACTTTGGATTCTTTCTGACCGATAGCCACATAGATACAGATGACACCCTGGCCTTTCTGATTGATGATAGTATCGATAGCGATAGCGGTCTTGCCCGTCTGACGATCACCAATGATGAGTTCGCGCTGACCACGGCCAATCGGAATCAGAGCATCGATCGCTTTGATACCGGTCTGCAGTGGTTGATTGACTGACTGACGAGTAATGACGCCCGGGGCGATTTTTTCTACCGGATAGTAGGCAGCGGCGGCGACATCGCCCTTGCCATCAATCGGTAAGCCGAGTGGCGATAACACGCGTCCGATTACTCCCTCGCCTACCGGCACCGAGAGTATCTTGCCCGTACTCTTAACCGTCGAGCCTTCGCCCAGGGTACCAGTCTCATCGAGGAGCATCACGCCAGCCTCGCCTTCTTCCAGGTTCAGAGCCACACCAATAGCGCCGTTCTCAAATTCCACCATTTCCCCGGCCATGACCTCGGACAGTCCCGCCACCCGGGCGACACCATCACCTACTTCGAGCACCGTTCCGATCGCTTCCACTTTCGGCTCATGGTGAAACTCGGCGATGTGTTTCTTCAGTTCTTCGATCAGGGGGTTACTCATAATGGTGCACTCACTTATTTACTCATGACTTTTTTAAGTTCTCGGAGACCTGCTCCCAGCGTGATGTCATATAGGGCTTCCTCCGTCCGGAAACGGGCGCCACCGATGACGCGCTCATCTATTTCGTAATGAAATTCGAGGACGTAGCCAAGAAAGGTTTTGGCAGCGAGCTTTTCAAGAGTCTCTTTCAGAGGAGCGGTAGCCGGATGAGCGGTCACTACCGTCACATCGAGCCTCTTCCCCTGCACTTGGGCCAATTGCTCCAAGCGACCGAGAATAGCTGGTAACCGAGCCGACTCACCGCGCCGCTTCAGAAAGCCAGAAAAATTCTTGGCAATATCCTTAGCCTTTGGATCAGCCTCCCGAGAAAGCTCCTCGAGGGCCTGGGCATATTGTGAGACGGTGGGACGCATAACCGAAATTTTCAATTTTCAATTCACAATTTTCAAACAATGCTTCAATTCTGAAATTGTAACATTGGAGACTATTGAGAAATTAGTCCAGTGCTTTTTCCAAAAGCTCCTTGTCCTTGGTGGCATCGACTTTTTCACGCAGAATCTTTTCCACAGAAAGAAGCACCAGTTGGCCAATCTCTCCCTTGGCGGAAGCCAGAGCATGTTCTTTTTCTTCGCGAATCTTCTGTTCGCCTTCCGCCAGCAGCTGTTTCATCTTGGCTTCCGTCTCGAGCAGCCGTTCGCCATCACGTTTCTTCGCCGCCTCTTCGGCAGCCATGATGATACTCTTGGCTTCGCTCCTGGCCTCACTAAGAACAGTCTTCTCTTTGGCTTCCATTTCCCGCAGCGTCACTTGAGCCGCCTCAGCATCCTTCAGCCCCTGCTCGATCCGTCCGGCCCGCTTCTCAAGAAAGTCGAGCATCGGCTGATAGGCAAAGCGGCGCAACACAAAAAAGAGGATCGCAAAGTTGACGGCTTGCGCCAGCAACAGCTTCCAATCGACACCAAGTTTAGCGAGAACTTCCATGAGAGTACCTTTATTTGGAACAATTCAACTGAAACAGGGGTAGTTTTTTTCTTTGGATGCAGTTCGAGGCGTATCCGCCAGCCGGCGGAGAGGAACTCATCCCGCAAAGAAAAAACTACGCGAAAAGAATCATGAGAGCGATAACTAGGGCATAGATCGCGACTGCTTCCGTCACCGCGATGGCGAGAATCATCGTCGTCTGAATCTTTGGCTGAGCCTCTGGGTTCCGTCCGATAGCTTCCAGCGCCTTCGAGGCGAGAAGACCGAGACCGATACCGGGGCCAATGGCGCCAAGACCCATGGCGAGGGCTGCTCCGAGGAGCTTTGCTGCTGCAACATCCATAAAATTAACGTTATCTATTACTTATTCTTCCCAAATGAGACTGATCTATTATATGACTCTTTTCTATTTCTGTCCAACGTTTCCAAAACACAAAACCCAGAACACAAAGACCAAACAAAACTCATTCTCCAAACTCCAAAACCTCAGATTCCCTTGCCTTGCGCTTTGAGACTTCAGCTTTGTTTGGCTTTTGTGAATTGAATACTGTGTTTTTTTAAAAATTAGTGTTCCGGTGCGAGGGTCGCCATCTTGAGGAATACGAGAGCGAGCATAGCGAAAACCACTGCCTGAATGAGGCCGACGAATATTTCAAGGAACATGAACGGGAGGGGCAGGATATAGGGTACCAGGTGCAACATGACCGTGAGGAGGACTTCCCCAGCGAAGACGTTGCCGAAAAGACGAAAGGTGAAGGAAATGATCTTCCCGACTTCACTGATCAGTTCGAGCAGGCCGACCGCTGTCCCAATACCGTACGGCTTGTGAAGTGGGCTGACAAAAAACTTCTTGCCGTACTTCACAATACCCAAAGCCGCGATACCCATAAACTGCACCGTAAAAACGGTAATGAGAGACAGCGCCAGGGTGAAATTGAGATCGGCGGAAGTGCTCCGCAGAAAAGGAATAATGGTAGCATGTCCAGCCTCATTGGTATGGGTCAAGCCGACCGTCCCCAGCCCCGGCAACAGTCCGGCCCAGTTGGCGATGATGACGAACAGGAAAATGGTCGCAATAAAAGGAAAGAATTGCCTAGCCTGCTTCTTATCCTGCGTGACGTTCTCAATGAGGTCGAGCAGTGCCTCAAAGACAGCCTCGAGGATATTTTGCACCCCCCGCGGCACAAGCGTCAGGTTCCGAGCAGTCCGGGTCGTCAAGAATATCAAAAGCGCGCTCACGATGACACCGATCAAAAGAGCGTTGGTCACCGGGAAGGAGCCAATGCTAAACAATTTTTCCGCGGCAATGGAGATTTCCATGAGGGCAAAGAGAAGAAAACAAGCAAAAAGAAGGTTTCCCCTTCTTTTTAAGCGCTTTTATTGTACGTCTGAAATGAAGAAACGTCAAACACCGTCATTGAGAAGCATCGCGACCCGCTCACGAAGAAACCCACAGCCTAGTGAGACTGATTATCCTCCGGAGCCAGAGTCGTCAGCATCGTTTGCAAAGCCTCTCGACTCGCCCTTAATCCTTCAAGATTCTCTTCGCCATAGAGTAACTTTGTTTTAAGCTCCGCTATCTTCCCTTGAGACTGCTCTATCGCAAGTTGGTAGGGGCGTTTCGCCTCAGGCCGAGACGCCGCTAATTTGGCCTGCGCTGTTGCCACCAAAGCCTCCAATGGAGCAAGTTCCGCTTCGGCTTTGGCAATGATTGTATTGATAGCCACCAACTCCTGACCAAAAGCCTCTCTGGCGTGAGCCCGCTCCTGAGCCTCGCTAATCTTGTTATTTTTCGCCTCTTCCGACGACACGTTTCCCGTCAGAAGATCAGTGGCCGCAAAGTCTACACTATTCCGCATCCTTACAGAATGTCTCTCCCTCTGTATTTTTGCCAGCTCCTCGAGAGAAGGCATCCCCGATGCTGCTTCAGGACGAAAGCTCATACATATATGTCATACTAATTAATTCATCTTTTCTTCTCGTTCCCCCCCTCCCTGCTCACGGCTACCTTCACTCTCGGACTCACTAGATTTCTTCGAGTCCTTTGCTGCTTGAATCTGCCTGGCTCGCGCCATCAATTTCTCAAAATCAAATTTCGACCCGGGCTGATTAGGCTGAGCAGAAACATCATTCCGCCCATTCGCTCCCCTAGTACGTTCCACGCTATTCCGCATAGGCATAGTATAAAAAGTTCTCTCTTATTTTATCACATTCCCGAAGAATCAGGAGGGGCAAGCGCCAAGCGACGCATCTTGTATCCCGCCCGCTCATTGAGTTTCTGGGCAATCTGCCAATCGAGCGTTTTCTGGCTCGCGGCAGTTGTTGTCTTCTGCTTTCTCTCATCAAGTTCCCGTATCTCTGCCGTTAATGCCGCAATTTTCTTATCAATCTGCTCCACTGTCATCATCTCTTCGGGTTTCTCTCCGGGGAGAGGTGGTGTTTCATGCATATGATTTTCGTTATACTCGTGAAAACACTTTTTGAAAATTAGTCTCTGTCGCTTGCTCGACGACCGCAACCTCAATACCTTGAAGCTCGGCTACGCGCGCCAATATTTCCCCCACGAAACTCGGCTCATTGCGTTCTCCACGGTGCGTTTGAGGTGCAAGAAAAGGGCAGTCTGTCTCAACGAACAGGCGTTCCAATGGAATGAGCTTCACCGTTTTGTTCAGATCATCTTTCGTCCCCACCATAGCCTTCTTCACTGGGTAGGTGATGTTGCCCGTGAAGGAAAAAAAGACATGGGGGAGTGTCAGAAATTTCTCCGTCACCTGCGTGTCACCCATGTAGCAATGAAGAATGCAGGCTCCAGGATGAGGGATACGGGATGCATGAGTTTGGAGAATTTCAAACATATCCTCATAGGCATCGCTCTTCCCCTGATCGGTGCGGCAATGGAGAATGAGCGGAAGAGTAAGCTCCTGGGCTAGAGCCATTTGCGCCACCAACCCTGCTTTCTGGACAGTCTTCTGTTCTTCGCTGATTGTTAGTCGCTGTTTGTTGTCTGCCTTTTGCTGATTGTTGTTTGCTGACGGATGACTGTAATAGTCGAGCCCACACTCCCCAATCGCTACCACTTTTTTGTGCTTCGCCAACTCCTTCAATTTTTGTACATACTCCCCTATCTCTGTCATCCCGGGCTTGACCCGGGATCCAGTTTTTTCTTTATTTTCTGGATTCCCGCCTTCGCGAGAATGACACAGAAGGACGAACTCGTTGAAAAAGTGGGGATGTATTCCCACCGCCGCAAACACACCCTCATATTTTTCTGCCACGACGATAGCTTGCCGGCTTTCCTCGACCGTACAACCGATGACCAACATCTCGCGTACCCCAGCCGCCCGGGCCCGGGCCACTACGGCGTCACAATCTTCATCGTACGAAGACCAGTAGAGATGGGTATGAATGTCTTGCATAGGAGTCTTGTTGAAAATTTCCCTTTCTGCTTTGTTTGCGGTACCAACCAACCGGAGGTGAACTCATGAGCAGCAATCAGGAAATGCCCCTGATGCCGGGGCTCAAAGTTGGCATTGTAGCCGTTCTGATACTCGCCGCGGCATCACTTGGTCTGGGCGGCGCCTACATCGCCCAATTCCTCCCCTGGGAGAGAGCTCTCGACGCTCTGGAAGTCATTGCCAGAAGCTGAACTGGGTCAGACATTCACTTCGTAGGTAGAGTTGGCACTAGAGCCGACACCAACCAACTACCACACCCCAGGCACGCAACGCGGGCCTGTTTTCTTTTTTACTTGATGCGTTGAAACAACGGTTCCACCGTCCCCGTTCTCAGGGCCGTCATAATCTTTTCGGAAGTCTCTGGCAAGAATGGCTCCACCTCAGCGGTGATGAGCGCCAGCTGATGACGCGCATACTGCATCACCTCGACAAACTGTTCCGTGCTACTATCGAGTTTCCACGGTTCTTCTTTCCCCAGATATTCATTGAGCGTCTGTACTCCGGTCCAGATATGGACGAGCGCACTACTCAGGTCAAACTTCGTGAAAAATGGTTGGAGCGCTCCGAGCACGCCCTCTTCAGAAACGGCTATCGCTCTCCCTTCTTCCGATGTCAGTTTTTCACTGAGCTTCACGATGCGTGAAACCAAGTTACCCAGACCATTGGCCAGGTCGGCATGGTACTTCTCCGTCATCTTTTCCCATGACAAATCACCATCCTTGCTATACGGCAGGGCGGTCAGGAGGAGGTAGCGCGTCCCATCGATACCGAATTTCTGGACCAACTCATCCGGATAGATCACGTTCCCTAAGGACTTCGACATCTTCTGGCCGTTAATGGTCAGATATTCATGAGCATAGATGGTGGTCGGGAGTGGTAATCCAGCCGACAAAAGCATGGCCGGCCAATAAATAGCGTGGAAACGGAGAATCCCTTTGCCGATAACATGGACTCTTTCCCCTTCGCCTGCCCAATACTTCGCGTAGCGCTCACCAGCGGTCGCATAATCAAGGGCTGTGATGTAGTTCGACAGAGCATCCACCCACACATACATGATCTGCCCCGCATCTCCCGGCACCGGCACACCCCAATTCCTGGCCCTGGCGACTGAGCGAGAAATTGAAAAATCCTCCAGACCCATTTTGATAAACGAGAGCACTTCGTTTTTCCGATAGTCAGGGTAGACCTGAAGCGTATCGCTCTCAATCAATGCCAGCAGTTTGTCTTGATAATGGGAAAGTTTGAAAAAATAGTTTTCTTCTTCCACCACTTCCGGCGCCTTCTGGTGCTCGGGACACTGACCGTCCACCAGATCTTTTTCGTTCTTGAATTCCTCACACCCGACACAGTAGAGTCCACGATATTTTTTCTTGTACACATCCTCCGCCTTGAAAGCCGACCACATCTTCTGAGCACCAGCAAAGTGCCGCTCTTCAGTCGTCCGGATAAATTGGTCAAAAGACAGATCAAGTGACCCGGCCAAAGACTTAAAGGCTTCGGCATTCTCGGCCACGAATTCTGCTGTCGGGCGTCCAGCCTTTTCAGCTGCCTGGACGTTCTTCAAACTGTTCTCATCGGAACCAGTGAGAAAATAGGTGTCTTCACCGAGCAAACGATGAAAGCGTGCCACCGCATCGGTCAGCACTTTTTCCACCGCGTGCCCCACATGGGGTGCAGCGTTCACATAGTCGATGGCTGTGGTAATGAAAAATGACTTATTCATATTTTTGGGCATAGTCAGCAATTTCTTGATAGAGCGATGGGATGGACGCGAGGTCTTGGAAGGCTCCGGGTACTATCCATCGGTAGTCACTGTGTTCGTGTGAGAGCCGCACTTCTCCTCCCATCATATCACAAAGGAAAGTGATACCCACTTTGAATTC
>JAYVWV010000041.1:0-14071 GCA_043785755.1 Candidatus Moraniibacteriota bacterium | reverse complement strand
CGGACGAGGGTCAGGCTTGGGTAGAGTTTGTTTTCGCCGATGAGCCGGATCAGGGCGATGACGTTTGTCCGTTTGCTGGTACCGAGGGCATCGACGACGGTGTCTTCGGTGATAGGGGTGACCCCGAGCGAGACGATTTGCATCAAGAGTGACTCGGCATCGCGCATGCCGCCCTCCGCCGAGAGAGCAATCATCTGCAGGGCTTCGTCGGTAATCTTGAACTTTTCCTCTTTGGCGATGTACGTCAGCTTCTCGACGATACCGGCGACGGGAAAACGGGAAAGGTCGAAGCGCTGGCAGCGAGAGAGAACCGTTTCGGGTACTTTGTGAAGGGCGGTGGTGGCCAGGATAAAGACGACGTGGGCCGGTGGTTCTTCGAGGGTCTTCAGAAGGGCGTTGAAAGCACCAATCGAAAGCATGTGTACTTCGTCGATGATGTAGACCTTGTGCGATCCCAAAGAGGGCGGGAGGTTAACAGTCTCGCGCAGTTCGCGGATATTATCCACACCGGTGTGAGAGGCAGCGTCGATTTCGATGACATCGAAACTCCGTCCTTCGGCCATGAGGAGGCAGTGAGCACATTTGCCGCAGGCTTCCGCTCCTTTGCGATTGGAACAATTGATGGCCTTGGCGAAGAGGCGGGCCAGCGTGGTTTTGCCGGTACCGCGTGGGCCAGTGAACAGATAGGCCTGGGCCACCTTGCCTGATTTCAGGGCGTTGGTAAGTGTCGTGACGACATGTTTCTGACCGATGACGTCGGCGAATTTCTGCGGTCGGTACTTGCGGTAGAAAGTGGTGGAGGACATAGGGACGGGGGATAATAATACCAAAATCTTAATGCCAAATGACAGATCAATGACTAAAATTCTCAATGTCAAAAGCCTTTTAAGACATTGGATATTTGGATTTTATTTGATATTTGAGCTTTGACATTCACTAGTATAGCTTTTTTGGAGCAATAAAAAAAGCCCACGCAATGCGGGCTTTTGCAGGGCAGAGAAAGGATCCTTGCCAAGGTCATTTCTTGAAGACGATGAACTTGTAGCCGATGAAATTCCATATCAGGCCGGAGAAGCTGCCGGCGACGGCACCGATGAGGGCCCATTGGTCAGTATTGAATCCGCCAATCTTGTTGAAGAAAGAAAAAACGAGTGAGGAGGCGATGACATTTAAGGCGAATCCGACCAGACTGACGATAAAGAACTGCGCAAACTCGGTCGATGTTTTTTTCCCTTCATTGGTAGTGAATGTCCAGCGCTTGTTCCAGAAATAACTGTTGACGTTGGCGATGACGAAAGAAATACTCTTATAGAGGGTGAAGAAAGCGACCGGAACGAATAGTGTGAACAAGACATCGTCTGAAGTGATGGGGTAACCACTCGTTGAAGCGATATGGAGCATGTAGGCCAGGGCGCCGATATCGACTAAGGCATTCAAGACCCCAATGACGATGAATTTGGCCAACTGCCACATAATGGGCAGTCTCTGACTGAGCCGCACGGCGACAAAGAGTCCCATCGGGACGAGGACGGTAAAAATGGGGATGAGAACGAACTTGAGAGATTCAAAAAGATCCGGTTTGGCTGTCCGGAGAATGGGGATGAGGAGGAGGCCGATGAGGAATCCTGAAACGGTTCCGAAAATATAATCTCGCCTCGATCCGATAGTATCCGTAGTCATAGCGCTCAAATATTTTATGAAAAGCCGATCTTGCGAGTCGGCTAGGTGGACGGGTGAAAAGTCTGCTACTTCTGATTGTTGATTTCTTTTTCGATTTCTTCCATATCTCGCACCCAGGCGTCGAGTGGTGAACCGCCCTGTAGTGACGGCGCCGTTGGTGTTTCGGTGTTCATACGAGCTTGGGAAGTAGCGGCTTCATCTTTCAGGTCTCTTTTCCAGTTGTTGATGGCGCTACTTTCCTCAGTGGCTTTGGCCAGGTCGGCTTCCCAGTTCTTGTGCGTCCCTTTCTGGATGACATTTTCGATGGCTGCCCAGGAGCTCTCCAGGTCACGCGGCAAAACGACGGCAACTTCGTCACCGGGAGTCGCTTTGAAATAGGTGATGGAGGCAAGGAGGACACGGAATGGCTTGCTATTGGCGACGACGTAGTAGTTGCCACCCTCATCTTGGACGACCACGCCCAAAGCATGACGGCGCTCAATGGGGCCAACTTGTTTGTAGAGGAACGTACCGTTATCGGTGATGGTCAGTTTGAGCATATCACCCTCGACCAGCTTGGACTTCGAAGCGTAGTTGGCTGGGACGGGGTACTGCTTGCCATCAGTGCCCATCATAATCTGGCCGTCGAAGGTTCCCTCGACGATGGTGCCTTCGGTACTGTCGAGATCAAGCTTGCGTGGCCGGCCGGTCTTCTTTTTGCCTTCGATCTGGAGGAGCATGGCCTTAGCACTCTGAATGGTCTTTTCAGCATTGTTGACCATGTCACGCAGCGCCTGAATTTTCATGGCGTGCTCAGTCTCATCGCGTGTTTCCTCCACAGGAGGGAGAGTAGTCTTGGTCATAGTTTTTGTTTCAGCGACCCGTGAGAGAAGTTCTCTCTCCGAATCGTGTCTCTTTTTCTTTTTATATATTTTCATTATACGGGAAAATTCTGAATTGAGCAAACTGATCTTGTACAGGTTGTTATGGAATGACTGAGGTGATGTTTGCATGTATTTTGACGCGGTAGAGAGCTGGGGTTGACAAAATATAGGAATATGCGCTAATATGAATCGATTAGAAAAAGAGGGGAACAGACCGTTTAAGCCACAATTTTGAGAGTTATCATCATGGCCACCTCCAAGAAGACAGTTGTGTCTCTTTCGCCCGTTCCAGAGCTGCAGGGACTTTTTGCTTTGACGCTGCAGGAGATCCTGGAGCGCTTGCCGGTGCGTTCGCGCAACATCGTTGAGGCGCGTTTTGGTATTGGTACTGATGCCCCCAAGACACTCGAGGAAATTGGTCAGTCATACCAGATCACTCGTGAGCGTGTGCGCCAGGTGATTGGCAGCGTGCTTGGATTTCTTTCGCAAGAAAAATCTCATCCTTCGATTGGCCAGGTGGTGGATTCGATCGAGGCGGCTTTAGCTGAACGGCACGGGGTGATGAGAGCCGATGCGTTACTTGAGAAGCTTTCTTTGCAGAACAAGCGTGAACGCGGTGCTCTCCTGGCGTTCTTGGAAGCGCTCTCCATCGTCAAAGAAGAGAAGGCGACCAAGGAATATGAACGCCTGTATCGTCTGAAAGATTTTCCCCTGACCCATCTGAAACAGATTCAGGATGTTGCCAAAGGAATTTTGAGCGAAGCCAAGGCCGCTCTGGAAGAAAAAGAACTTTTTGCGCGTTTCAAAAAAGTGAATAGCGTCGTGAGTGAGGAGGAACTTTTTCATCTGCTGGCTGTTTCCAAGGAGATCAAGCAGAATGTTTTCGGTAAGTGGGGGTTGGCTGGCTGGAGTGATATCAGGCCGCGGGGAACTCGAGAAAAGGCTCATTTGGTCTTGAAGACTGCCGAGAAGCCGCTTCATTTTCGTGAAATATCCGAACTGATTGACCGGTATGGTTTGCAAAAAAAACGGAAGAGTCATCCTCAGACGGTACACAACGAGCTGATCAAGGACAATCGGTTTGTCCTGGTGGGACGGGGCATCTATGCTCTCTCTGATTGGGGCTACCAGCGGGGGACCGTGCGGGAAGTGATCGCTGATATTTTGCGCTCGTCTAGTGAGCCGCTCTCGCGTGAAAAAGTACTGGAGGCAGTCCTCAAAGTACGTCACGTTAAGAAGTCGACGGTGATCATCAATCTGAATACTTTTTTTGCACGGATCGAGAAGAACGCCTATACTAACAAGTAAGGAGAGGTGTTGTTTTCGGTTGTGTCTTTTTGTTAGGATGGGGTCAACGTACCTCTCGTGTCATGAGTACTCTTTTCTCAAACTTGGCCGGCATGTTCTCCATGATGGGGAGTGTTTTTTCGGCTGTTATGAGTGTGTGGTTTATTCTCTTCCCACCACTCTTCTATTTTTTGTTCAAGATTCTCTGGATGCTGCATGCCCAGGGGCACTTTGCCAGTCGCCTCAAGTGGGTACTCCTGGAGATCATTCCGCCGAGCGACATCGAAGCCAGTCCGCTCCCCATGGAGCAGATCTTCACTTCTTTCGCAGGTGTCATCAAGACGCCGACGATCGTCGAGGAATTGGTCATGGGCGATATACCAGCTGGCTTTTCTCTCGAGATTGCTAGTACCGAGGGAAGGGTGCATTTTTATGTCCGTACCCAGGTGGGCTTCCGCAATTTGGTCGAGGCACATTTTTACGCCCAGTACCCGCACGTGGAGATTGTCGAAGTCGAGGATTATGTTCACCTGGTACCCAAGTCGATTCCCAATAAGGATTGGGATTTGTGGGGTACTGATTTCAAATTGTTCCGACCAGATTTGTACCCGATCAAGACCTACAAGAATTTCGAAGAAACCGTCACTGGCAAGATGGTCGACCCGCTGGCGGGGTTGATTGAGACCATGGGTAAGCTCGGTCCCGGGCAGCACCTGTGGCTTCAGTACATCATCACTCCCATTAGCGAGAAGTGGTACTCGACCGGGCAGTTGACGGTGGATGAGTTTTTGGGCAGGGCTAAGAAGGAACACCACGGTATTTTTAGTGGTTTTTTTCTGACACTCTACGAAATGGTGATCAATCTGGCGCGTGGTATCATGGGGATGGAAATGGCATTTTCATCGGGGAGTGTGGCCGAGAAGAAGGAAGAGCAGCCGCTCGAGTTCCGTCTCTCTCCTGGTGAAAAAGACGTCCTGAAGGCGCTCCAGGCCAACCTGGCCAAGCAGATGTATAAGACGCGGATGCGCCATCTCTATATCGGCCGACGGGATGTCTTTAGTAAGCAGACGGGTGTCTCGGCCTTTATAGGTGGGATCAAGCAGTTCAATGACCAGAATCTGAACAGTATGGTGCCGATTGATGCGTCCAAGACCTATGCCAACTATATCTTCACCCAAGAGCGTCTCCGTTTTCGTCAGCGCCGCTTGCTCCGTCGCTATATTACCCGTGACACCGATCCTCAGAGTACGCGTTTTCTTTTCAGTGCTGAAGAATTGGCCACGGTCTTTCATATCCCCGATATGGCGGTGTTGGCACCAGCCCTGACACGAGTCGCTGCCAAGCGCGGCAGTGCCCCGATGAACCTGCCACTGCAAGATCTCGACTAACCGATTTATTATGCCTCTTCAGAACGACATCACTTTTTTTGCCAAGACAAACTTCCGGAATCAGGAACGGGTGTTTGGTATCAAGACAGACGATCGGCGCCGTCATATGTACGTGATTGGCAAGACCGGTATGGGTAAGACCAACCTCTTGGAGAATTTGGCTATCCAGGACATCCAGAAAGGTCATGGCATCGCCTTTATCGACCCGCACGGCGACACGGCTGAGAAGCTGATCAAGGCCATTCCTGCCAATCGTATCAACGACGTCATCTACTTCAACCCGGCTGACCAGGACTTCCCGATTGCTTTCAATGTGATGGAAAAGGTGGATCCGGAGTATCGTCACTTGGTCGCGTCTGGACTGGTTGGAGTGTTCAAAAAAATCTGGGCCGATTCTTGGGGACCACGTCTCGAATACATCCTCCGCAATGCCATCTTGGGACTGCTCGAGTACCCGGGGAGCACACTCCTTGGCGTGACGCGCATCTTGGTGGATAAATCATATCGGGAACGGGTGGTGGAAAAAATCACTGACCCGGTTGTCCGTTCTTTTTGGGTGGACGAATTTTCCAAGTGGGATCCCCGTGTTCTCCAAGAAGTCATTTCACCAATCCAGAACAAGGTGGGGCAGTTTCTCTCGAGTGCGCTCATCAGAAATATCGTTGGTCAGACGGTGTCATCGTTTGATGTGCGTAAGATCATGGATGAGCGCAAGATCCTCATCATGAACCTCTCTAAGGGTCGTTTGGGGGAGGACAATAGTGCTTTGCTTGGCGCCATGATGATTACCAAGATCCAGTTGGCTGCTATGGGGCGGGTAGATATTCCAGAGGAAACGCGCGCCGATTTCTATCTCTATGTCGATGAATTCCAGAACTTCGCTACCGAATCTTTCGCCAATATTCTTTCGGAAGCACGCAAGTACCGCCTCAATTTGGTTCTGGCCAACCAATATGTGACCCAGATTGCCGAGGAAGTGCGTGACGCTATCTTCGGGAACGCTGGCAGTATTATCTCTTTCCGTGTGGGTGCAGTGGATGCGGAATTTTTGGAGAAAGAGTTCGAGCCGGTCTTTATGATGAACGATATTGTCAACCTGCCCAAGTACCAGATCTACCTCAAGCTTATGATTGATGGTATAGCGGGGGATGCTTTTAGTGCTACCGTTCTCCCGCCAATCAAGATTGAGGGTGATCCCGAAACGGAAGCAAAAATTATTAATAGTTCCCGCGAGCGCTACACATCGAAGAAAGAAGATGTGGAAGACAAGATTCGTCGGTGGACCGGTATGCTGACGCCCGAAGAGCGTCAGGCTCTGGTCAAAAAAGGTATGGAGGTGACAGCACCAGTGGCCAGCGTCGCGAAAGTGGCCGCCACCCCCAGGCCACCTCTCGCGAAAGCATTCGCTACCCCTACTCAAAAAAGAGAACCAAGACGAGACCCACAGCCACTTATCCCGACGGCAGTTACGCCACGGGCGGTACCAACCCCCGTCGCAGCTCCTCTTGCTGTATCTCCCACCCCAGCGACTCCTCCAGTGATGACGTCCGCTGTGCCGGAGATTTATTCGCCGACAGAGGCTTCAGCCGTGTTGCAATCTGCCGTGGCAGCACCTATTGTCCCTCCCTTGGTACCACCAAGCGCGTCGCCGGTTCCTGTGGAGACCCCAGTTGTCGCGCCAGTGGCTTCAGAAAGTGAAGTGGTGAGTATGTCACCAAATGAGCCAGAGAGGAAACTCTATCAGGGACATTGTGCGACCTGTGGCGAGGAGATTATGGTGCCGTTTGAACCGGATGGTCAGCGCCCGACATTTTGTAAGGATTGTTTGCGTGATTATCAACGGGCAACTGCTCGGGCCAGGAATGAGATAGAACAGAAGAGAAGTGCTGCTTCTCCGGAGCGTGCGCCTGCGAGAACCCACGAAGAGCGACCAGCACGCCAGGCAACGCGCCGGGTGACGGCTTCGGTGTACGCTCCTTCCGGTCAGCCGATGTCTTTGGCTCAGACACAACATATCGAACCCAAGAAATTTAAGTCTCTCGAGCGGCGTGGGGCGGTCAATCTTTCTGAAATTCGGGCCCTTATTGATACCGCCCAGAAGGACAAATCTGTTTCAGAGGAAGGTCGGTGAGAGCTTTGTTTCCAGAAAAAACCAGCCGTTTGGACTGTTTGGTGTTACGCCCTGGGCGAGGTTGTCGCCCAAGCGTTTTTTTGGTATCATGACTCGGTAAGCTTTAAACAGTAGCTATGAGTTTTCGTCGATGGCATAAGAAAATCTACGTGTTCTGGGTGATTATTTCGGTTTTGGTCGTTGTCTCGATGGTCGGCTTTCTTTTCGCGCCGTTCTTCATGTACTGATCCTAATCTCGCTTTCGTATGGCAGTGCGGAGATACATCATGCGGGGCGGGGTGGTGCTCATTGTGGTTCTCATCTCTTGGACCGTCTATGTTTCTTCCAAGCAGGTGGCACGCACGCGCCGCATCGAAAGCGAGGTGACGTCGCTTAAGGATGAGGCTGATAAGATTCGTCGGGAGAATGAGACGCTCGGAGAGAAGATTGGTTATTTTTCCTCTCAAGATTTTCAGGAACAGGAAGCGAAGGAGAAATTGGGTCTCAAGAAGATGAATGAAGAAGTGGTAGTGATTAAGCCTGCGCCGGTTGCTTCTGGTGGTGTGATAGAAACGGTCGCATCGGAAAGAAGCGTCGAGGGAATGGGTTTGCCCAATTATGAAAAATGGTGGCGTCTCTTTTTCCGGTGAACGGGGCGATCCAGCAAATAAGACAGTATTGGTAGTAGCATCTCTATGAAAAGAATTAAATGGTCAACAGTTTTGTATGGGACACTGGCACTGATGAGTGTGTTGTTCGCCATCAGTCTGATGGTAGTGTATTTTGTCCCTCGTTCTTCTTCTTTGGTGACATCCGTAGGGGATCGCTTGCCCTATCCCGTTGTGATAGTGGGGTACCGTTTTCCTCTTTCGTATCGGGAACTGGCAGGCAACGTGCGCTCGGTCAAACGTTTCTATGAGAACCAGAATTTTTCCCAGGTCGGACTGCGAGTAGATTTCTCAACCGACGATGGCAAGAAGCGTCTCAGGGTTCGGGAGAAGGAGATTTTGAATAAGATGTTGGAGGACCAAGCCATCATGGTTCTGGCCAGGGAACGGGGCATATTCGTCAGTACTGAGACGGCTCATCAGGCCGTGGCGCGCAAGCTCGAGGAATATGGGAACAACCAAGATGCTGCGAAGAACCTCGACCGCCTCTATGGGTGGTCACTGGCTGATTTTGAAAACAAAGTGGTGTTGCCGAGCCTCTATGAAGAGAAATTGAATGAGAGCTTCATGAAAGAAGTTGATCCGGTGACGGAGGCGAAAACGAAGATTGAAAAAGCAGCGGAAGCGCTCCGTCAGGGAATGGACTTCGCTATAGTGGTCAAACAGTATTCGGATGGTCAGGCGACGGAGGTGGGCGGCGATCTCGGCTGGTTTGCTTTGTCTGACTTAGCGCCGGAACTCCGCAGTCCGGTGACACTTCAGAAAATTGGCACGTCTGGCGATGTCATCGAGAGCAATTTAGGGTTTCATATTGTACTGGTGGAAGAGGTCAAGAAAGAGAATGATACACAGCTCTATCGTCTCAAGCAGATATTCGCCCGCAAGACGACCTTTGCTGATTGGTTATCCGACAAGATGAAAACGCTTCCGGTGTGGGTCTTTGGACCCGAGTATCGCTACGATAAGGAAAACGCCCGCATCGAATTCCGTGATGCAGCTTGGCAGCAGTACGAGAAGAATCTCTATCAGAAAGCCAGCGGCGATCCCTCATTTTTCTTCTAAATAATCTGACATTACTTTTATGGAAGAGAGACTCCCAGTATCAGAATCCCGTGACTATCATCCCGAGCATTCGCCTGATCGGACCCCGCTTTTGTCTGGTAGACATGGTCGGGGACGGACCATCGTCCTCCTTGCTTTGACCCTTTTGGCGGGTTTGGTAGGTGGTTTGCTCGCCCCGTCCTTCGAACGTTCCTTCGGACGTTTTCTCCCATTCGGACGCCAGGGGACAGCTGGCAATAGTACGAAAGAGGAGCAGTCGGTCAAAGTTGTTACCGAAGAAAATGCGGTCGCGGATCTGGTAGAGACGAATTCTCCGAGTGTGGTCAGTATTGTTATTAGCAAAGACGTCCCCAAGGTGCGCAGTTTTTCTGGCACCCCCTTTGGCGGGTTTCCATTCTTTAGTCCTTTTGGTGGGACGCCGGCCCAGCCGCAGGATCAGGGCGATAGTTCCGGCAGTAGTGCGACCAAAAAACTGAAAGTGGGGAGCGGTTCTGGTTTCTTTGTATCGGCCGACGGCCTGATCGTCACCAATAAACATGTCGTAGCAGATGAACAGGCTGACTACACAGTCATCTTGCATGACGGTTCCGAGCATGTCGCCAAGGTACTGGCGCGTGATCCGAGCAATGACATCGCTGTTATCAAAATCGATGGTAAGGATTATTCGGTGTCGCCGATTGGTGATTCGGACAAGATCAGGGTCGGAGAGACAGTAATCGCTATTGGTAACCCGTTGGGCGAGTTCGAGAACTCGGTCACTCGTGGTATCGTCTCTGGTCTCAAGCGCAGTCTCGATGCTGGTTCGGGTATGAGTGGTGATTCCGAACATCTTTCGGGCATCATCCAGATCGATGCGGCCATCAATCCTGGTAATTCTGGCGGCCCGCTTTTCAATCTGGCTGGCGAAGTGATTGGTATCAACGTCGCTATGGCTCAGGGTGCTGAGAGTATCGGTTTTTCGCTCCCCATTAACCAAGTGAAGCGCATCGTGGAGCAGGTCCGGACGACCGGCAAGCTCTCCTTCCCTTACCTCGGGGTGCGAGCGATGATTCTGACGGATGATTTGAAGAAGAAGACACAGTTGCCGTATAACTACGGAGCGCTCGTTCTGCGCGGGGACACCCTGACGGACTTCGCGGTGGTACCCGGCTCACCAGCCGACAAGGCGGGCATCGTAGAAAACGACATCCTGCTCGAGATCAATGGTCAGAAGATTGATAGTGATCACAGTCTCGTTTCCCTGATTGGTCAGAATTCGGTGGGGGACACTATCAAGGTGAAGGTGTGGCATAAGGGCGAAACGAAAGATATCTCGGTTCGTTTGGAAGAGCGCAAGCAATAGTATCAATCACAAAATTCTTTCCCGATGATTTTCCACTTTGCGGTTTTTTTCTGGAGCCTTATTTTCTTCATCGGGTTAGAATTGGTGTCACTCAATCCAATCTTTGCCTCCTGGGGCTGGTATTTCTTTTCCATCGTGCCGCTCGTGATCGTCTCGCTTTTGGCCAGTCGCCGTCTGACCGGCCGCTTCGCAGACGGAATGCTTCCGATTCTCTTGGCTGTGGCTTCACCAACCTTGCTCTCGCTTATTGACAGTCCGCGTCAGGTCCAGGTCTTCGTCGTCTTGAGTACGGTGATGTACTACTTCGCTTTGCTCGGTAACTACCGTTTGCGTCATGCACCGACCGACAAGACGGCTGAAGCTTTTCTCAATGCTTCGGCCATGGCGGCCATGTTCTTTTTCTACGCTGGACTCTATGGCTTCTATCTCAATTTCTCCTTTCCACTGTGGGGGCTCATGATTCTTTATGCTCTGGGAACAGCGCTGTGTGCCTATGAGACACTTCTGCCTGCTCATCGGCGCGAGCACGGACGAGTCAAGCTCTATAGTATGCTTCTTGGTCTCATTATGGGCGAGATGGCCTGGGTGATGAGTTTTTGGCCGTTTGGCTATCTCACTACCGGGGTGCTCGGGGTCATCTTCTTCTTTATGGTGTGGGATATCGCCTTCGATGCTTTCCGTGACGCGCTGTCGCTGCGCCGGGCGACACTTCGCATCTTGTTCTTTCTCGGACTCATTCTCCTTCTCCTTCTCAGTTCTCCCTGGCGGATACTGGTGTAGCTTTGTCGTGGATCCCTGGACACATGAGGGTTTCTTAGAAGTACTTTCCCTTTTCTTCCCCTTTTGTGACCGTCGAACATTTTTAACTCGCTCCACCGAACAGGGGACTGTCCTGTCGCGACCATCCGTCACGTCCGACTGTTACCGGTACGCTCATCAAAAATGTTACCCGCCTAGACTCGGCGAGGCTGGCCGACGGCACCCGGAGAAAGAAAATGAAAAGTACTTCCAAGAAACTGTGGCGAGTGGCAGCGTCAAAAACCTCAAAGCAAGCAACTTCTTTTCTAGGAGGGGCATTCCCCCTCCCAAGCAACGCTCTGGTGCCCTCAGAACCCCGGCGCGGTTCTGACTGAAACTTACGCCAAAACTTTTCGTTTCACGAAAAGACCATGCTTTTGGCTCCACATTCGCCCCAGAGAATTCTTGGAAGAGAAAATGTTGTAGTAGCAAACGTTGCCACTTCTCAGAAACTTCGAAGCAAGAATTTTTCAAAGTAACCTTGAAGTCTGAAGGGGCATGGTTTTTTTCTTTCGCCGTCCGCCAGTTGGCGGAGGCGGAGGGAAAAAGAGTGAGGACTTCAAAGGAGTATATTCGCCACGCCGGGGCGAATATATAGTACTTTGGAAAGTTGCTTGCTTTGAAAGTTTCCTCCCTTGGAATGAGAGAGTTACTTGAGGCAGAAAGGCCAAAGTTGATACATGGACCGTGGGGGTTGCAAAAAATGCTGAAATGTGATAGAAAGGCAGCACTGTTTATGATTCCATTTTTCCTCAAAAAAGTCGCTTTCCCTCTCTCCATCGCCCTCCTGGTGTTTATTTTAGGTGGGCTTGGGGGGGTATATTTCGAACATTCTCTGGTGCCGCGCCTGGCCGCCAACAAGTATTTTTCACAGTGGCCGTACTTCCAGAAAGCGGCCGAACACGTGACAGTTATCAATAGGACTGAGCAGATCACCGTTCAGGAAGACGATACGGTAGAAAAGATCGTTTCCCAGCCAGCGACCGCTGTGGTCAATATCGTGGCCCTGCCAGCTGTCAAAGACGCTAAAGGCAATGCGGCGACGCTCGGGGCCGCTGCGCAGGAAGTGGTGACGACGAGCGGGGTACTCCTTACCAATGATGGCCTGGTCGTGACCTATAGCGAACTGCCGTTTGATGTCACGAAGACTCAGTACTCTGTTCTCCTTTTTGACGGTTCGATCCATGGTGCTACTTTTGTCGGGCGTGATAATCTGACCAACCTCAGTTTTTTCCGGGTCAACGATGCTTCCAATACGCCTGCTATCGCTTTGGCTAATTCTGATGATGCTCGGGTCGGTAAGAAGCTGATCGCTATCGGCAACACTTTCGCTGAGTACCAGAACCGTCTCGAAGTGGGAATCCTCGGTAATATTAACCGTATCTTTAATCTCTCGGGCAAGACCGTGGCTTCGTCAGAAAAATGGGAGGGCGTTTTTGAAATGAACCTCGCACAGCCGGAAGTCTTCGTCGGGGGGCCGGTTATCGGCTGGAACGGCGAACTGGTTGGGGTCGTTGGAACACTTAAGGTGGACAATACTGTGCGGTCATTTCTCATTCCCGCCAATGCCGTGCATGAGACTCTCGACCGGGTCATTGCCGGCACCCTCGCGACTCGTCCGTCGCTCGGGGTCTACTACCTGCCGATCACCAAAGCTTTGGCCCTCGGTCGGGGATTGGCGCGTGATCGGGGCGCCCTCATTTATTCACGCTCAGGCTCGACCGGCCTCGCTCTTATCGCCGATGCCCCAGCTATGAAGGCCGGTCTGCAAGCCGGGGATATCATCGTGTCCGTGAATGGGACTGAAATCAACCTCGATAACCCGCTGCCGGAGCTGGTGGCTCATTTCAACATTGGCGACACCATCGAGCTCGGCATCCTGCATGGCCAGGAGCAGAAAACTGTTTCCGTGAAACTGTAAAATCTTCCGAATAAACTTTAAATGAGGCTTATAAAAGCCTCATTTTTATATATATGCTTGACACTACACCAAAAAAGGTGTATAATGGCAAGTTGGAATGAAAAGCCAACACACCATCCACGAAGGAGGGTGTCAGCCTTCCTTCACAATTCGTCAACGCCAAGATCAAGGAGATCATCATGGCATATATGGCACCCGAAATGGAAGGTCTGCTCCCCGAACGGACCGATGCGCAGAAGCGAGCATCGGTGTTCCTGTTTCAGCCCGAGACCATCCTCATCAAGGTTTTGGCTATGGGTCCGCTCAAGGGTCTGGACGAGAAGCAACGCGACAACCTGAAGGTCGAGATCAGTCATACGCTTGAAGCCATCGACAAGGGCCTCGACACCATGGGGGTGCGCGACAACCGCACCGACACCGGCTTCTGTCTTATCGAGAAGGAGCAGGGAGTTCGGATCTACGACCTGCTCCACCAGATGTGGGATGCCGGCTACAGACCGGTCGGTGCTCACTGGCAGCAGCAAAACAACAAAGGGCCAGTGAACACTTTCGAGTTCACTAACAATCCCGGTGACCGGCCGTGGATCCGCCTCAAGCAGAAGACGTTGGATATCCTTCACGGCTGCCGCTTCAATCACGGTACCGTTTGGTGCAATCTGCGTACTCGAGCTGTCGGCGGTGGCCAGTACCGTCTCGACACCATCAATCTGGCGGTAGGGCGGCGGTGCGACGAACCAAGCCGGCAGCTTGAGATGGACGGACGTACCTACCGCTTGGTCTAAGCGGCACACGCCTCAGAACAATGGGGCAAAACGAACGGGCATCACCTGAAACCAGGAGATGCCCGTTTAACTTTTATAAACAAAGACTACTCTTTTGCATCGCCTATTTCTGTTGCCGTTTCCACTTTGGAGCGGATGATGGGAGCGAAAAAATTCAGCGTATCAGTGAT
>JAYVWV010000040.1:0-9596 GCA_043785755.1 Candidatus Moraniibacteriota bacterium | reverse complement strand
GGAAGAAAAAGAGCGAGGGCTTCAAAGCAGTCCGGTCGCCACGCCGGGGCTACGGAACGGTACTTTGGAAGGTTGCTTGCTTTAAAAGTTTCTCGTTTGAAAAAAGAGAGTTGCTTGGAAGGAAAGAAATTTACAATTTTCAATCAATGTCTCAATTCTGAAATTGAATCATTGGAAAATATATTGAGAATTGGTACTTGAAAATTGAAAATTTTTCTAAAGGTATTTCGCTGTGAAGCTGCGCTTGCAGTTTTTCAATTTTTCTGGCGTCCCGGCATAGATAAGTTCGCCGCCCTTCTCGCCGCCCTCGGGCCCCATCTCGAGCACCCAGTCAGCCGATTTGATGACATCCAGATTGTGTTCCACTACCAAGACCGTATTGCCCTTGTCTACCAAAGCCTCCAGTACTTCCAAGAGGCGCCGCACGTCTTCGAAATGCAGTCCGATGGTTGGTTCGTCTAAGATATAGAGAGTCTTGCCGGTCGATTTGCGCGCCAGCTCGGTAGCCAGTTTGATACGCTGGGCTTCACCACCCGAAAGGTTGGTGGCGCTCTGCCCCAAGACCAAGTAGCCTAAACCCACTTCTTCGAGCACACGCAATTTCTCTTCAATCAGCACTTGATCGAAAAAGAACCGCCGTGCCTCGGTGACCGTCATACGGAGGACATGGGCGATATTCTGACCATGATATTCAATCGCCAGGGTCTTCTGATTGTAACGCGTCCCCTGACAAACCTCACAGGGCACGTACACATCGGGCAACAGATACATCTCAATCTTCTTCAATCCCCCGCCCTGACAGTGTTCGCAGCGTCCGCCACGCATATTGAAACTGAAGTGACTGGCTGAAAATTTCTCTCGCTCGGCTTCAGCTGTGGCCGCGAAAAGATCCCGGATGAGACTGAACACACCGGTGTAGGTGGCAGCGTTGGAACGCGGCGTGCGACCGATCGCCTCCTGCGTAACCGCAATGACCTTGTCGATTGCCGACAACCCTTCGATCTTCTTGTGTGCCCCAGGCACGGCCTTAGCATGGTAAAAATATTTGGAAAGAGCGCGCGAAAGAATATCATGCACGAGCGAGGATTTGCCCGAGCCCGACACTCCCGACACCGCCACCAACAATCCGAGAGGAATCTTGACGTCGACATTTTTCAGATTGTGTTCGGTAGCGCCAGTGATGATGATGTACTCACCGCGCTCTGCCCGTTTCTTCTTTTTCTCAGAAACACTCCGCTTGCCCGAGAGGTACTGTCCGGTCAGGAGTTTAGAACGGAGCAATTTGTCCGGAGTCCCGGCGAAAATCACTTCTCCTCCTTCGACACCCGCCCCCGGTCCCATGTCGATGATATAGTCGGCTCGTTTCATGATGGCCACATCGTGTTCGACGACCACCAGGGAATTATTGGCCGTTCGCAGATCTTCCAGTGCATTGATCAACCGTTCCGTGTCGCGACTGTGGAGTCCCACGGACGGTTCGTCCAAAACATAGATGATGCCTGAGAGACCCGACTTCATCTGGACCGAGAGACGGATACGCTGCGCCTCGCCACCCGAAAGAGTGTCAGCCCCTCGCGAAAGTTCCAAATAGCCCAAACCGACTTTTTCCACTGCGGCCAGACGAGTCTGCATTTCCCGAAAGAGTGGTTCGAGCATCCCGCGCTCACCCTGTGTCAGAAGTGTCGCACGCAGTGGCTTCAAAAGTGCGAGCAAGTTCTCGGTGCTCTGGCGCACGATGTCGTCGATCGAATACTCGGCCAACTTGACCGCGAGACTGGTCAGCTTGAGCCGCTTGCCGAGACAGAGCGGACACAGTTTGGTAAGCATAAAGGCTTCGATCTCGGCTCGCAGATGATCCGATTTAGTATCACGATACTTCTGTTCAAGGAGCGCAATGACACCAGGAAAACGGTCTTTGTCATCATTCTTCTCCCCAGACAGAATGCAATCGAAATGCTTGGCCGATAATTTCTTGAGCGGCGTATCGAGCGAAAAGCGCTGGCGTTTGGCACACTCACGCAGAAGCGCCATCGGCCCACTCCCGGTGTGGCGATCATTGTTCATCTTGCTCCACGGACGGATGGCCCCCTCGGCAATAGAGAGGCTTTTGTTGGGAATGACCAGGGCCGGGTCGAATTCGAGCGTCACGCCCAAACCAGCGCACTTCTGACAGGCGCCCTCAGGACTATTGAAAGAAAAATGGCTCGGGGTAAACTCCGGCAGAAAAATATTGCAGGTTTCGCAGCGGTACTCCTCATTGTAGATGTGTTCCTCACCGAGACCGTTCAAACACAGGGTGAACTTGCCCTGGCCGAGACGGAAGGCGGTCTGGATGTCGTCGATGATCCGCTCTTTATCTGGACGAGCACGACTGAGCACCAATCGATCCACCACGACTCCGATGACAGAACTCTCCGAGGCAGAAGCATGATCGAGAGCCTGGGCGAGCGGCATGACTTCACCATGGAAACGAACCCGCACATAACCCCAGGTATTGACCAGGTGCAGTGCTTCGCGTTCGGTCTTACCGGCGAGCTGAGCACTCTCTGTCAAAAACAGGAGGGCGATCCCATCGGGCAGAGCCAGAATTTCGTCCAAAATTTCACGGACACTCATGCGCGAAAGTACTTTGCTACACGTCGGGCAGTGCGGCACCCCCATCTTGGCAAAAAGGATACGCAAATAATCGTAGACCTCGGTCATGGTGCCGACCGTCGAGCGCGGACTGCGTGACACACTCTTCTGATCGATGGAAATGGCTGGGGAAAGGTTGCGGATAGCATCGACGTCGGGCTTGTCGAAACCGTCGAGAAAGTTGCGGGCGTAGGAAGAAAGTGATTCGACGTAGCGACGATTGGCTTCCGCAAACAGGACATCGAAGGCGAGCGACGACTTGCCGGAACCAGAAAGTCCCGTCACTACCACGAGGGAGTCACGGGGAATATCAACATCGACGTTTTTGAGGTTATTGACGCGCGCTCCCCTGATTTCAATGACGGATTTTTTCACTCCCATAGTGGCGACAACGTAGCGGTGAAAAAAGATATGAACGTCTTCCATCGTATCGTGTTTTCGAGCGATTGTCTAGCCCCACGCCGAGGTGTGCACAACTCAGGTGCCCAGAAAATCCTTGCCCCGCCGTTTGCGGTGAAAAGTGATGGCAAAACGATGAGCCTCGCCGTTCGCCAGAAGGATCTCCTTCTCGAAACGCTTGGTCAGGGCCTCTGGGCCAATGAGGTGGTCGGGCTGGTGGCGATCATTCTTGACCACCCCGACAATCGGTATCGACAATCC
Organism: Candidatus Moraniibacteriota bacterium; assembly: GCA_043785755.1. Taxonomy (GTDB): domain Bacteria; phylum Patescibacteriota; class Minisyncoccia; order Moranbacterales; family UBA1568; genus UBA1568. Next base: position 6,302 of record JAYVWV010000040.1, on the reverse strand, counting down.
GTTTTCTTTCGTCACCCGTTCGGCCACAGCCAATTGCGCCTCTCCGCCATCGACGACGATCAGTTCCGGCCATGGCCATTCACTATGTTTCAAGCGCCGCATCAAAATCTCCCCCAAAGCGGACAAGTCGTTCCCATCATGCTTGTCACGTAGTTTAAATTGACGGTATTCACTGAGATTGGGACGGCTCTCCTTGACGACGGTCATCACCCCAACCGCCGCTGTCCCCTGCAGATGGGCCACATCATAGGCTTCGATCCGATGGGCATGGCGCTCGGAGAGATCATCCTTGATGAGGGCCATATCCTGAATATGTTGCAGACCGAAGAGTGTTTTCTTGATCTCCCCGGCACGTTCAAAATACTGGCCCTTGATCGCCACCGCCATCTCACGCTTGAGACGCTTCACCACATCGTTCTTGTGCCCCTCAAAAAAAAGACGGATGTGATTGATGGTCCGACCATACTCACGCGCCGACACCTGGCCAGTACAGACACCGGGGCAGAGACCGATCTGAGCATTGAAACATGGGTCTATAACAATGTTCTGTACTCTTTGGAGCCCATTGATTACTGATTGTTGATTGCTCATTAGCTGACACGTGTCCCGATACGGAAACAAGCGCCGCACGATTTTCATCGCCTCCCGCAGTGCTCCCCCAGCCGGGAAAGGACCAAAGATATATTTCACTGGTGCGCTAAATTTTTTCTGCTCAATATCGCGCCCGCGCACGACCAAGACCCGCGGAAACGTTTCCTTGGTGATGACGACATGATTGTAGCTTTTATCATCCTTGGCATCAGTATTATAGGTCGGTTGCTCAGCCTTGATGAGATTACTTTCCAAAATGAGCGCCTCGAGCACCGAGTCGGTACCACACCAAGCGATACTGGCCATACGCTCGAGCATGAGATTGATCTTGGGACCACGCGTCTCGAGGATGTCCTGCACGAAATAGCTCTTCACTCGGTCACGCAGTGACGTAGCCTTGCCGATATACAGGAGATCACCGTTCTCATCCAAAAAGAAATACACCCCTGGCGTTTCTGGGAGGTCGTTTTTTTTCTGAAACGTCGCGAGCGTTACTTTTTTCTCCCACAACTTCGGCATAATTTGAAGATTCCCTTATCAAAGCCTTCTCTCCCACATCGTTATCCTGCTATATTGACTTTTATGGTAAAATAGAGTATAATACAAACTTGTTGGTTTAACAACCCACACCATCTTCACCCCGCCCTACCAACTCCCTTGGAGATTCCATGACCACAATGTCTGTTGAAAAGATCTCAATCGAGAATGCCATGGCCGAAGAAATCCGTACCCTCTACCGGAAAGGCATGACGGCACTCAACTATCGACCAGGCGCAGCGCTCGACGAGGCATTGTTCCGGCAGTGTTTCATGAAAGAGGCCGACAGACGAGGTCTGTTCTATCACAAGAACGTTGCCTGGCCCACCGCCGTGGAGCTCGAGGAACGCCGCCAGTACAGCTTGTACTACGGGCTGACCGAGGCCATTCTCCAGCACTGGTACGGCGCGGCTGGTACAAGTACCATCAGGGAGTGGGTACCCGGTCCAATCCCAAGCATGCCCATCCCACGCAACTGGCCCTACCGGCTGATGCAAGGCCACCCTCTCGGTTTGCAATCTGAGCAGCAAGATTCAGACAACGGCACGCCTAGGCGAGCCGCCCCCCCAATCGACGCCCCGTGCCATTCGACACCCGGCGTCTTTTTTATGACTTTTTTTATAGCAAAGAAAAAAGGAGTGGCACGTTGGCTCACTCCACTCGCTGAAACGGCGCTACTCTTTCTGATCATTGTTCGCTTTCGATGATCCGCCGGACTACATCTGCCCCGAGAATAATGGCCGCCCCTTCGACAATGAGGATGCAGATACTCCGATAGGTTTCTTCGGGATCCTTCGAAGAAAAAATCCACTCTTCGAAACTGATTCGGTTGGTGGATTCCCTTTTCCGAGACGACACTCGCTGCCAGGAAGTAGTCCGTTTGAACGGACCACCAGCATCCACCCCGTAACGGATGCACTGACCACCCTTGGTCGCTTTGCGCGTCGTGACAAGTGAACTCTTGGCATAGCTTAAGACCGTGGCGGCGTTTGGCCCCTCTGATCCAGAGAAGAGCCGGCGCAATGAAATGGCCAGAAACTTTCTCCGCACCACATCGAAAGTGCGGGAACGTCTCTGGAAAAACTGTAGGGGCGGGTTAACGAACTCGAGACGCTTCACCGGCACATTGACCGGAGGACGCGCTAAGAGGGCCGCAGAAGCTTCCGCCACCAAGCCCCTGATGAGACGTACTTCGTGGGACATGTCCCTTGCTCCTGGTAAGTTACTGGCACGATGTGCCTTGCAGCCAGTCTAGCACCCCGTATCAAAAAACGCATTTCGTCGATAATGTTGATATTTGAGAAGAAATCGTGTACAATGAAAGCCCGCGGTGACGACTGCAGGATAGTTCTTTATCGCTAACAGAGAAACGTCCTCGTCCGAGAATTTGTCCGCTGGGAGTTATAAGAGAAGCCCGTCTGAGAACCTATTCCCGAACAAGAACGCCTCTAGGAGAATACGAGACCAGTCACTGATTGTTAGAAGAAGTATGACTTTTTCATGATCCCGGCAGAATGCTGTTGTGTCAGACTCGGCTCGTCTCTTCGTCAGACGCAAACAAAAACCGCCCTTTGAGATAATCTCGGGGCGGTTTTTGTTTGTGCCGGAAACCTCACGAAGGAGGCTCCAGCGAAGCGACTAGGCAACGCGCTGTACGTTGGTAGCGGCCGGACCCTTCGGGCCATCGCTGATTTCGAAAGTGACCTGATCGCCAACTTTCAATTCATCGAAAGTGACACCGACGAGCTCCTTGGAGTGAAAGAACAAATCCTTCGTCTCGCCATCGCGAGAGATGAATCCGAACCCTCTGTCCGTCAAGGTCTTGATAGTACCGTTCATATGATTGATTTCATGGTGGATTAAATCGTGAAACTCGACTCTGTTTCCGCATCTACTACAGCTACACTATAGCATAGGCGTGGAAATAAATCAAGGGTGTGCTATACTGTCAAAGGAAAGCCTTCAGAATAGAGGTGCGCAAAATTGAATCCCACCTGGATGGATCAGGGAAAAATGTAATTTTTTCCGTTAACTCATTTTTACGGGATTCAGCCGCTCTCTTGTATTGAGGGCTTTTTCGTACCAAAATATCCTACTCCCTAGCCAAAATCTACTCTTTAGCGAGTCCTTGCGACTCTTCAGTCAGCGCGGCTGCCACTTGTTTCTCGGCATCGGCCATCCCGCCGAGGTTCACCACCTGAGAAAAACCCTGTTCCGTCAGGAGCTCAAAGGCACGAGCCGAACGGCCACCAGAGTGACAATAAAGTTCGATCGGTGTGTCTTTCGGTGTATCTGTCAGTATCCCGAGATTCCCGTACAAAATAGCAAGGATGGGCAAAGAAATGGCCCCTGGAATATGACCAGCGGCGTACTCATCTGGGTCACGCACATCAAGAAGAAGCTTCATAGAAAAACCTGTTGAGAAAATTAGAGAACTTCGCGCACGTAGTCCACTGCCTTCTGCGGCGTGGTCAAAGATTTGATGAGGTAGAAGCGCGTCTCGAACTTGCCCACCTCACGGTAAGCCTCCTCATTGTCGATATTGGTCAGCACGATGACCGGAATCTTGGAAAGTTCTTCATCCTCATTTAATGCCTTGAGCACCTCGGTACCATTCATAACCGGCATCTGGAGGTCGAGCAAGATGATATCCGGCTTCTTTTCACGAACCACCCGCATCCCCTCCTCGCCATTGACCGCTGATGACACGTCAAATCCCTCTTGGGTAAACTTCACCAGGTAAATTTCCCGGATATCGGCATCGTCATCGATGATGCACACCTTTTTCTTCTCCCACACGTCGGCCGTGTTCATAGCAGTAGTATTTAATTTCTTACCGATCAGGACTAAACGAGGAAGTCGTGGTCCTTCTCGAAACGCGCCCGCCAAGCGATCATATTCACAAACCCATACAAGAGGAGCGTGATCGTGAAGAGTCCCACGTGACGCTCATGGTTGAGGGCGGCTTGATCCACCAGGATAAATGTCATGGCGAAAGCAAGCATCGGTAGCGCCACATCCACCCAACCGTTGCCCGGTGCCTCGGAAAGGCGCACGTATTTCTCCAAGAGTTCCCACAGCAACGCCAGGATGATCATCCCAAGAAACGTATCCCACATATCCCACGAAAACGAGATAGCCGCTAAAGCCGTCACGATACCAAACATAAAGTGGGGCACGGACCACCAGTCAAAGAGTTTGCTGGCATGAAATAAACGATGGCGCCGATGTTTACGCATAGAGGAAGAAATCTTTTTTTCCATTCTAGCACATTTTCTCGGTGGCTGTTTCTTTCCTCTCAAAAACCTTGTGCCGATGGGTAGCTCCTGAACGAAGCGTCAGAGTCGCAGGGGCCACCCCCAAGAAACGAGCCAGGACCCGTACCACCGCTTCATTCGCTTTGCCTTCGATGGGCAGAGTTTTGACGAAAACATCAAAGTGCGTCGCATCAAGCGCCTTGACCCGCTCCTCACGAGCTTTCGTTTTCACCGTGACAAACCATTTCATCCCTTTTACTTTTATCAAAAGTGCTGAGAAACGAGGTACAAGAAGGCGCTGTTTTCAACAATAAGCATGGGGATACCGATGAGAAAGTACCACTTGCGCGTCTTGTGACGGAACGTGAACATGCCAGCATACACTCCGACGCTCCCGAACATAGTCGCCAGGAAAAAGAGCATCCCCTCAGAAATACGCAGAGCCCCACTCCGCCGTGACTGCCGCTTGTCCCAGAGTATGACCAGAAACGCTGTCACATTGACCAGGGCAAAGAAAACTCCGACAGGAGAAAATGAGATGTTCATTTGATACGAGAGGTATCTGGCGTCTGAGCATTCGTCAGCGTGATCAAGAGCTGAGCGGTAGCGATATCACAGCTCCGGCCAGTACCATGAGCCTGCCAAATGGTGCTATCGCCATAACCTCCTATGACAGGCTCCGTACTTTGTGCGACACCCGGTGAAGAGAGCGTGAAGTTGGCGCACAGTTCGAACGCTCCGACTCGGCCAGCGCCCTCAACACGCGATGGGGTGACGACGCGATACTCATAGGAAGCAGTGGTTTCCGGGTCCTGCATGTATCCTGTGCAATAACTGTACTGACTGGACTGCCGCAGATCAACAAGCGACGTCGGGAGAGCGCCCAGATTGGTCGCGTACTGCTCAATACAACTCGCCAGACTGCTCAGGTTCTGTGCTCGAGTCTGATCGAAAGTACGGTCACGTTGCTTGGTCGGTGATCCACCAGCAAAGAAGCCCAAAACCACACTCACCACGATGAACACAGCCACCCCTCGCCCAAAGTACTGAAACGTCCGTTCTGGGATGGCACTCTTGTATTGAATCTTGCGTCGCTCCAGATAGTAGAACCCGAAGATGGCGGAAATGATGACGAGAATCGTCAAGGCCTTCAAGAAAAAGCGCACCGTGATTTCGCCCTGAAGCATCGTAAAGACCACGGTGATGAGATCCCCTACCATAGTGACCGCCGTCACCAGGAGCACCAGATAGGTGAGCCACTTGGACAGTTTTGATTCGACCCGCCCTTCGTCTTCACGAAACTTACGAAACCACAACCGCAGAGCGAAGTAGTAGAGCGGAAAGCCAATCAGAAGCGCGGCGATAGAATAATGAATGGCGCTGGTGGCCGCTTCCTGACCGTAGAAATTATACATATCGAGGGCGTCCGGAAAAGCGAGATTAATAATCTGAAAGAGGAGGGTCCCCAGAGCACTGGCGATGATCCCGAGCAGGATGAACGAAAAAAAGTTGATCACCGCATCAACCGTCGAGGCTGGCCGCGACAGCGTGGCGCGATTCCCCTCAGTCGGCACCGGTGCGCCGAGCGCGATGATGGCACTGCGATAAGCAGCGTCCGATTCTTCCTCATTCCAACCAAGAGCCGAGAGTTCCTCCCGCACTTCTGCCCGAGTAACACCAGCTCGAATGCGTTCTGTCACATAAGTTGCGAGCGCGCCTGTATCCATAGGGGTAGCTTAAAATATTTCAATTACACTCATGTATAGATTACTCGCTCGTCACACCGTCAAATTCCGGGCCATCAGCCTCTGCTTCCGCTTTGGTCGCCCGCACGATGCCATCTTTGTGGTGTGGCGGCGCGTAAATCGTGTATATCTTGAGTGCTTCTGTCTGCGACGTATTGATGACGTTGTGCTT
>JAYVWV010000039.1:0-9578 GCA_043785755.1 Candidatus Moraniibacteriota bacterium | reverse complement strand
ATCCACAAGACGTTCAAACACGCGGCAGAAAAAGCACTGATCATCGTACCAACGCGCGAACTGGCACTGCAGATCGAAGACGAGCTCCGGGAATTTTCTCGTGGCTCGGGCCTCAATTCGGCTTTGTGTATCGGTGGGGCACACATCATGGAACAGATGCGAAGTCTCGCTCGCAACCCGAGTTTCGTTATCGGTACGCCGGGTCGCCTCAAAGATCTGATCGAGCGCAAGAAACTCGACCTTTCCGGCTTCAATAATATCGTTTTGGATGAAGTGGACCGTATGCTCGACATGGGCTTCGTCCATGACATCAAGTACCTGGTCTCACTCATGCAAACGCCACGTCAGTCGATGTTCTTCTCTGCGACGATGCCGAGTGAGATCGCTGAATTGGCCAAGAAGTTCTTGAATGATCCAGTGACAATCGCTATCAAATCACGGGCCACGTCGGAAAACGTCGATCAGGATGTCATCCATGTCGCTCCGAGCGAAGAGAAAATCGAAGTCCTTCACAATCTCCTCGTCAAGCCGGAGTTTCAGAAGGTCCTCATCTTCGGCCGCACCAAGCACGGTGTCGATAAGTTGGCTCATCGCCTCGAAGAGCGCGGCTTCAAAGTTGACTCCATCCACGGTGACAAGTCTCAGCCCCAGCGTCAAAGGGCGCTCCGCCGTTTTAGCAAGGACGAGATTGCTATCTTGGTGGCCACCGATGTGGCCGCTCGGGGACTCGATATCCCAGATGTTACCCACGTCATCAACTACGAACTCCCAGAAAACTACGAAGACTACATTCACCGCATCGGTCGCACCGGCCGTGGTGACAAGAAGGGTCACGCGCTCACCTTCATCAACTAGTCATCGGGAAGAAGTGGCTCCGCTCCGGCGGGCCCTTTTTCTTTGTGGTGTATAATGGAGGACGGCATCTTTTTTCCATTTTCCTATGCATTTTCTTCTCGCCATTGAACAACTGGTCCGGTACTATGCTTTTCATATGCCGCTTTTGGCGTTTGTATTTTTTGGTTCGTTCCTCGAAGAAGTGATTAGTCCTATTCCCTCGGCCCTCATTATGGGTACGGCCGGGTCGCTCGCCCTCGTGCATGGTGACGCGCTCTGGTATCTCCTCGTCTTGGCTCTTGTCGGTAATGTCGGCAAAACACTCGGGGCTTGGTTCTACTATTTTCTCGGTGATAAATTGGAGGATTTTTTCGTCAAGAAAGTGACCCGCTGGTTCGGTGTTCGCCATCAGGATCTGGAAAATATCGGGAAGCGTTTCGTTGGCCACCATTGGAAGGACGGGGGGACGCTCTTTTTGCTCCGTCTCATCCCGCCGTTTCCCACCACACCGGTGTCGATCACTGCCGGTATCATCAAGATGGATCTACGTGTTTTTCTTCTGGCCACCTACGCGGGGAATTTTCTCAAGGACTTAGTTTACCTGTATATCGGCTATGCTGGTTTGGCGCGACTCCATACCCTGTGGCGTTCTCTCGACACCGTCAAGACAGCGGTCGATATCGCGGTCGTCGTCGTTATTGCCGGCTTTCTCTTTATACTCTTCACCAAACGTGGTTCCGGGCGAGTGCTCTACCGGAAACTTTCTGCTCGGGTCACACGTTTTCTCTCTGCGCGCCGTCAAACGATCAAATGATTTTTCTATGTCTGTTTTCCGTCTTCAATCCGACTGGCCACCAGCTGGTGATCAGCCTCAGGCCATAACTCTCTTAAATGAGGGTCTGCGCAAGCCTGAGTCTTTTCAGACGCTGCTCGGTGTGACGGGTTCGGGCAAGACATTTACCATGGCCAATGTCATTGCTGGGTACGGGAAACCGACCCTGGTCATCGCTCACAACAAGACCCTGGCAGCTCAGCTGGCTCAAGAGTATCAGGAATTTTTTCCTGATCATGCGGTGCATTATTTTGTTTCCTATTACGACTACTACCAGCCCGAGGCCTACCTCCCTGGCTCGGACACCTACATCGAAAAAGACGCCCAGATCAACGCCGAGATCGATCGCTTGCGTCATGCCTCGACCCAGGCCCTGCTGACCCGAGAGGATGTCATCATTGTGGCTTCCGTGTCTTGTATCTACGGTTTGGGCAGCCCGGAAGAATACGAGAAGAAGAATATGCGGTTGGCAGTGGGGATGACACTGTCGCGTACCGAACTTTTGCATCGTCTCGTTGCTATCTTCTTCGAACGGACCAACGCTGATCTGTCGCCCGGACAGTTTCGCTCTCTTGGCAATCGCGTCGAAGTGATGCCGATTTCGGAGAAGTATATTTATCTCATCGAAATGACGGCTGGGAAAATCGGGATGATAACCAAGATTGATCCGGTCTCCCAGAAAATTCTGGGCACGCTTGAAAATATCTTTCTTTTTCCCGCCAAACATTTTATCACGGACTCGGAACAGAAGGAGGCGGCCTTGTTTTCTATCCGCGAAGAACTCGCCCTCCGGCTCAAGGAGTTGGAAGGTCGGGGCAAGCTCTTGGAAGTGGAGCGTCTCAAACGGCGCACCAACTATGATCTGGCCATGATGGAGGAGATCGGGTACTGTAACGGCATCGAGAACTACTCGCGTCACCTGTCCAGAAAAAATCCTGGTGAGCCACCCGAGACACTGCTCTCCTATTTTCCACACACGGCCGATGGTAGACCAGATTTTTTGACAGTTATCGACGAGTCGCACGTGACCCTCCCACAACTCCGGGGGATGTACGCGGGCGATCAGTCACGCAAGGGGACACTGGTGGAGTATGGTTTCCGTTTGCCCTCGGCGCTCGACAACCGGCCACTGCGCTATGAGGAGTTTTTGGAACGGGTCGGCCCGGTCGTTTTTACTTCGGCCACACCGGCGCCTTATGAACGCGAAATGAGCGGACAGATCGTGGAGCAAGTCATCCGCCCAACCGGACTGCTTGATCCCGAGGTGACGGTACTCCCTATCCATGAAAGAAAAGAGGGCTCGTACCCAGGACAAATTGGTCATTTCATTGCTGAAACACAGAAAGAGGTAGCGCGTGGCGGACGTGTCATTGCCACGACGCTGACCAAGAAAATGGCGGAAGATCTCTCAGTCTATCTGAAGGAAAAGGGAGTCAAAGCCGAGTACCTGCACAGTGATATTAAGACGATTGACCGGATCAAGATTCTCACCTTGTTTCGTAAGGGAGTGTTCGACTGCCTGGTGGGGGTGAACCTGCTGCGTGAGGGCCTTGACCTGCCCGAGGTGACTTTCATTGGCGTACTCGATGCTGATAAGGAGGGCTTCCTTCGTTCGGAAACGTCACTTATTCAGATCATCGGGCGGGCAGCGCGCAATGCGGCTGGTCGCGTGGTGCTGTATGCCGAAAAGATCACCGAATCAATGCGTCGGGCCTTGGGCGAAACCAGTCGGCGCCGGACGCTCCAAATGGCGTTCAATGCCGCTCACGGGATTACCCCTCAAACGATCAAAAAGAAAATTCATGATATTACTGAATCGATGGAGAGCGATCATGATCGCGCTGTCTCGGCCAACGTCGCCCTGGATCGGGAAATTTTCGCCGAGAATCCGGAGAAACTGATCCGGCTGAAAGAAGAGGAGATGGCGGAAGCGGTCAAGTTGTTGGACTTTGAAACTGCGGCTATCGTGCGCGATGAAATTCAGGCCTTGGAGCAGTCACTCGGTGGAAAGAAGAAACGGAAAAAGGTATAATGGTGGTAGATTATGAGGGGTGCACAGCCCCTCTCATAGCGGATGGTTTTTTAGTAACAAAAAATAATATGACTCATAAACAGATTATAGGGGCTGTGATAACTGTTCTCGTTTTTGTCACGCTGGCTTTCTTCTCCCGACAACTTTTTTCACGGAACGAACTGACTGGACAAGCGGAGCGTCCTTCTCAGGTGATGCCTCAGAACCCTGACCCTGACCGCTCACAGAGTACGGCGGCGAGCGTGGTCACCGTGCCGGATACCATTGGTGAGGTGGCGGGGAAAATTGAGGACGACGCGTTGACAGACTCGACGGCCCTCGATAATGAGGAAGAGAGTTCACTGGATCAGGTCAATCAGGGGAGCGACAGCGTAAACAACTTAGGCACTTCTTATGATGAAAATAACTTGTAAGCGCGGGGCTTCTTTGTTTGGATTTTTTTTGCTCGTTCTCCCGATGATGGCGCTGGCGACTGCTGTCCCGGTGGAGAATCGTCAGGTGGTCACGGAGGCGAAAAAGGCTGGTATGCCGGCGACACAGCAAGAAACGTTCTGCAGTCGGTTCAATGACCGGGCAAAGGTCATCGCTACTACTCTGGCGGAACGGAAGGGTCAGTTTGATCGGTACAAGAATAATCAGACCAGCACGAGAGAAGAAGGCCGGAGCAATCGGGATGCCTTGCTCGAAGATCAGCGTTCCGAGGATGACCAGAAACGAAGCGAGATATACACCACGCTCGGAACGAAAGTTACGACCGAAGCTGAAAAATCGGCGGTTGCTGATTTTGAAAGTACTGTCGAGAAGGCGGTCGGAGTCCGTCAGGCGGTCGTGGATGATACTGTTGCCGCTTTTCGGAGGAGTGTGGATACAGCGGTGGCTGGACGGAAGAATGAGACAGAGAGCGCGGTGGAGAAGTTTCAGTCAGCAGTGAAGGAGGCAACGGCCAAGGCACAGTCATCCTGTAATGCTGGCACCGATCCGGCATTGGTCCGTTCGACATTTCGTTCCTCATTGGAAGCAAATCGTTTCGTTTTAAAGACTGATCGTGGGGCGGCGGAAAAAGTGGGTATGCAGGTCAAGTCTCTGGCTGAGACCCGGCGCGTCACCATCAAGAAGGCACTGGATGATTTCAGAACAACAGTCAAAGTTGCTCAGGAAAAACTGAAGAAAGTTTTCGGTGAAGTGAGTACTCCTTAGCTCCTCCATGGACGCAGGAGATTTCATTTATGGAATAATATTTTCGTATGGTCTTGATGGGAAATAAAACAGTTTCCTTTTCTGCATGTGTGAAGCGGGTGGTGCGGGACATTCCCCAGGGACGCGTGCTCTCTTATGCGGCAGTGGCCATCAAGGCTGGATTTCCCGGAGCGGCTCGGGCTGTGGGCACACTGATGAAAAAGAATTTTGATCCGAATATTCCTTGTCATCGGGTCATCTGCTCCGATGGGCGATTAGGTCAGTACAATCGTGGTTCTGCAGCCAAAGAGCAGAAACTGAAACAGGAAGGGATCGCCATCAGTCATGGTCGGCTGATGCCCGAAGTCAAGAGGACGTAAGGCTTGCTTCAGGGGCGTTTTTCTGCCACAATGAAGCGTATCATTTTTTTGTTTTCCTACGACTATGATCGAGAATATCCGTGAGCATTTCATCGTCACGGCGGATGACTATGGCATTCGTCAGACAGCCGAGCCTATTTTGCGCCTGGTCCATGAGGGCAAGATCGACCGGGTGGCGGTCCTCATTCACTATGTCTCCAAGGAGCAGGCCGTGGCCTTACTAGCGACCGGAGTGAAAATTGATCTCCATCTGGAACTGATCGGGCTCGTGAAGAGTGGTGAGAAAGTGACAGAGAGCGCTCTGACCCGGGGCATTAATTTCATATTGCGCTACGCGATGGGACTCCTCTCGGCCAAGAAAGTCCGAGCTGAGTGGCGTGACCAGATTCTTCGTTTTGAGGAAATGTTTGGGCGCTTGCCGGATGGGATCAACTCTCATGAACATCTGCATTTCTTTCCTCCTTTTTCGCGCGTGTATGCGGGGCTGGCTCATGAATACCATATTGACTTCGTGCGTTTCAGTCGTCAGGGCATGCTTTTAAATCAGGACTTTTCTTTGACCGGCAAGATTCTTTCTGTCCTATGGGGACGGACGAAGCACCTCTATCAGCATGGTCCCTTCCAGACTTCGGAGTATTTGGTCAGTTTGGACTGGCTTTCCGACATCGATGCTTTTACGCGGCGACAGCCGGCCGGTGTGGTGGAGCTCGTGGTGCACCCCGAGCGCGAAGAGGATTATCGTGCTATGCTTGAATACCTCTAAATTCTCCGCTCCCACCGTCCTATGAAGGCAGCGCCTGAACACAAGCGCCGGCAGCCCGTCCCCGAACCGTCCCAATGGATCGTTGTTAAGGGCGCCCGCACGCATAATCTGAAGAACATTACAGTCGAGATGCCTCGCAACTCCATGGTCGTCTTCACTGGTCTGTCTGGTTCCGGTAAGTCATCTTTGGCTTTTGATACTATTTTTGCCGAAGGACAGCGCCGCTATGTCGAATCACTTTCAGCCTACGCTCGCCAGTTTTTGAATACGATGCAAAAGCCGGACGTTGATGAGATCATTGGTCTTTCGCCGGCCATCTCGATCGACCAGAAATCCGCCAGTCGCAACCCGCGTTCGACGGTGGCGACCGTGACGGAAATTTATGATTACCTGCGCGTCTTCTATGCTCGGCTGGGTCGGCCGCACTGTCTGGTGTGTGAGCGTGAGATTCAGAAGTTGGCCCCTGAAGAAATGCTCGAGATTGTTTCGACCAAAGTCGACGAGACGCTGCAGGCCACCAAAAGGAAGAAACAGATGCTCATCATCACGGCCCCGGTGGTGCGTGGTCGCAAAGGGGAATACTACCAACTGCTCTACAATGCTCTCAACAAGGGCTTCTCAGAAATTTTTCTTGATGGCGTGCGCAAAAGTCTGCGTGAGCAGGTCATCCTCACCAAGAACAAGAAACACGACATCGAACTGATTGTCGATGAATTACCACTGGAAGAATTTACCAAGTTTCCAGAGACATCGGCTGAGCGTCTTTCGGAAGCGGTGCAGCGAGCACTCGAAGAAGCCGATGGTTTAGTCGAAGTCCACATCGGAGCGCCGACGGGTCCGGGGGAGGCGATAGCCAAGGGGGCGGTGAAGCTCGTTCTTTCTTCCAAATTTTCTTGTCCCTATGACGGCTTTTCTTATCCGGAAGTGGAGCCACGCCTCTTCTCATTCAATTCGCCCTACGGCGCCTGTGAGGCCTGTAATGGTTTGGGGACGAAACATTTTTTCGGCGATGACCCGTGTGATGTCTGTCATGGGAGTCGTCTCCGTGAAGAGGCTTTGCATATTCTGATTGGTGGCAAAAATATTGTCGAGCTGACCCGGATGATGATCGCGGATGCCAAGCAGTTTTTCGATACTCTTTCGCTCAGTGAGCGTGAAGAACAGATCGCCTCGGTGGTGCTGCGCGAGATTGGTGGCCGGTTACAATTTCTTTTGAACGTTGGTCTCAACTACCTGTCACTCGACCGGCGCGCCAATACTCTGTCCGGTGGCGAAGCTCAGCGGATCCGTCTGGCCTCCCAGCTCGGGAGTAAATTGGTCGGAGCGCTCTACGTCTTAGACGAACCGACCATCGGACTGCATCAGCGTGATAATGCTCGTCTGATTGATACCCTGAAAGCACTGCGTGATCTCGGCAACACCATCATTATTGTCGAGCATGACGAAGATACTATCTTTACCTCTGACTATATCGTTGATATCGGTCCGCGGGCCGGTGTGCATGGCGGTGAGGTGGTGGTGGCGGGCTATCTCGACGAACTGTTGTCTGCGCCCAAGAACACGTCCGGGTCGCTCACGCTGGCCTATCTGCGGGGCGAAGAAAAGATTGCCATTCCCAAGACACGGCGTAGTAAGGACAAGGGGATGATCAAGATTCGGGGCGGCCACCTTTTCAATATCAAGAACATGAATGCGGACATCCCACTCGGCCGTTTCTGCGTGGTCACGGGCGTCTCTGGTTCTGGTAAATCGACCTTCCTCTACGAGATCCTCCATAAGAATCTTCAGGCCCGTTTCGATCGTCGCTACAAATCGAACAAAGTGTTCAATTGCGATTCCATCACCGGTACCGAATATCTTTCTCGAACCGTACTCATTGATCAGAGCCCGATCGGCCGCACACCGCGTTCCAATCCTGCCACCTACACGGGGGCTTTCGGTCATATCCGTGATCTCTTTGCCTCAAGCGAGGAAGCGCGGGTGCGTGGATGGAAAGCGGGGCGCTTCTCTTTCAATCGTCCTGGGGGACGTTGTGAGACCTGTGAGGGTAACGGCTTTATCGCCGTCGAGATGCACTTTCTCCCGACGGTCTATGTGCAGTGCGATGTGTGTGATGGCAAGCGCTTCACCAAGGAGACTCTCGAAGTGAAGTACAAGCACAAGAACATTCATCAGGTGCTCGAAATGACGGTGGAAGAAGCTTTTTCTTTCTTTGCTGATATTCCCGCTATTGCTGATCGCTTGAAGACATTGGAAGAGGTGGGGCTCGGCTATCTCAGGCTGGGTCAATCGGCGACGACGCTCTCGGGTGGTGAAGCCCAGCGCGTCAAAATATCTTCCGAGCTTTATCGTAAGATCTATGAACGGACCATTTATCTCTTAGACGAACCGACGATTGGCCTGCACTATGAGGACGTTAAAAAACTGATTGAAATCCTCGAGCGCTTGGTGGTCAAGGGCAACACCGTGGTGGTGATCGAGCACAATATGGACCTCATCAAGTCAGCCGATTATGTCATCGACATCGGTCCCGAAGGTGGGGCTGGTGGTGGTCAGATCGTGGTGGCCGGCACGCCCGAAGCAGTAGCCCAGTGTGAGAAGTCGTACACCGGTCAGTATCTGAAAAAAGTGCTCAAAAAAAAGTGAATCATGCGATTCACTTTTTTGTTTGGGCGTGCTCTGCTAATACTTCCTCGTAGAGACTTTGCCACTCGTTTGCGATTTTGGCACGGGAGAATTGTTTGACGAAAGCGACACCTCCTTCTCCGAGACGTTGTCGTTCCTCTGGGTGCTGGTGGAGAAAGAGGAGCCTATCGGCCAAGCTTTGATAGTCACCGGGTTCGACCAGGTAGCCGTTCTCTTCCGGTTTGATGTACTCAGCCAGGCCGCGCGCCAGAGCGCCGATGACCGGGATGCCCGTGGCCATGGCTTTCATCATAGAGAGGCTCTGCGTCTCGGCCGTGCTCATGATGGCAAAGACGTCAGCGGCTCGATAGATCTTGGCATGATCTTCCTGATTGACGGTGCCGAAAAATTTCACCCGGGTGGCAATGTCGAGTTCGGTGGCGAGGGCACGAAGTGACGATTCTGCTTCCCCGTGGCCCGTAATGGCGAGGGAGAGGGTCGGGATTTTTTCTTTGAGGAGTGCCACGGCGCGCAGGAGGTCATCGATGTGTTTCTCTGGGGCCAGGCGCCCGGTGTAGAGCAGAGTGAAAGGCGCCAGGCCGAATTGTTGCTTGAGGTCTGGTTGTTCTCCGAAGGCGGCAGGGAAGAAATGTTCGAGGTCGATTGGATTGGAAATGACGCGGCTTGGGCGGTTGAACCCATACTGACGCATCTCATCGAGAATGCCTTGGGAGGGTGCGGTGACAAAGGCGCAACGGTTGTAGTACCAGGAAACAAAACGCAGAGCGAAGTTCTGGAGGAATTTGGCCTGAAGCGGGCTGTACTGGAGAAACTCGGTGAGCGGGGTGTGACTCGTGCCAATAAGTGGGCGCCGCAAGAAAAAACTGGTCGCCAAGGCTTCCAGCCCGGCACCGAAGAACAGATGAGTATGAATGA
>JAYVWV010000038.1:0-14134 GCA_043785755.1 Candidatus Moraniibacteriota bacterium | reverse complement strand
GCCTGCGTCACGCCAGCGGCCACTATTTCTGATATGGTTTCGAATGCCCAGAATATCGGGAACAACATGATCGCGGCAGCCCAGGAACCCGGGCAGCTTTTGTCTGGTGTGGTGAATGCGGTGGTCAACAAGGCGATGACGAGTCTCATTCAGAAAGGCATCGGCCAGGTGCAGTCCACTCTCCAGCGCGAGCTGAGGAAAGTTGATACACAGGTGGCGGGAGCTCTCAACAAAGCCAATCAGCAATTGGGTCCTGGCGCGAAGTTCCTGCGCGAGACCAGCCAACGGACCGACGTCAATATCAAACCGTATGTACCGCCGCCGACGGTGTGCGTCGGATCGACGTCTTGTTAGCGAAAAGAAAAAGCCTGGGATATTCCAGGCTTTTTCTCTGCGTGTTTTCTTGAGGTGGGTCTGTCCAGATTCGAACTGGAGACCTCTACAATGTCAATGTAGCGCTCTAACCATCTGAGCTACAGACCCGAATAATTACACCGACGGACTTTCTGATATCTTCTCTTCGAGGATGGTTTTTGTCTCGACTACCTTAGTCTTGTCCTTGGGGGTCGCGAGGTACTGAAAGAACGTGAACCAAAGCGTTTGCCGGAAGGTCGTGTACCAGGTGAAACAGATGAGGCTGCCGACGAAGACAACGATTGCTTCGGGGAGCGCTGGTGTAAATCTCTGGAAAAGCGCGACAATAGCTAGCATAGCCAGATTGAGGAAAAAAGTAAAGAGGAGAGAAAGCAGGAGTGAGAAGAGACCGAACCAGAGGGCTATGGTGCGGTGATGCAGAAAATAATTCGTGCTCACCTCGAGGGCAGTCTTGAGTCGGAGAGGGGAGAGGAGAAAGTAGAAGTAGGAAAACTCACGGACGAAGAAGACAACGATAGCGATGGGCGCGAAAGTGAGAAGGGTCAGGAGAGAAAGTGTTTCTGGCACGGAACCAATGGTGCGCGAGGCGATGAGTGTCGGCAACGCGAGGAGGATCAGCAGGACAATAAGAAAGGCGCCGATGCTTGCGTCAAGAATGAGTGCTCGCGAGAAAGTTCGCGACAAGGAAGGAAAGGAGAATAGAGATTCCTTTTTATCTCGTCGTGTTTGGCCAAGGCTCACGATGAGATTACCTTTACCAAACAAGGTGAAGAGGAAGTAGCCGAGGAGGAAGAAAATTGTTCGTGTAGGATGGAGTGTTATCTCGGTGAGCCATTGATCTGTCGGCGAGGTGTCCACTGGTGGAAGAAGAAAGATCTGTGCTGCTAAGGGAAGCGCTATAAAAAATCCAAATACCAAAAAGGTACGGCGAGAAATTGACAAGCGCCAGCTCGTCATGAAGATGTCGAGAAAAGAGATCTTTTCCATAGAAGACTACGCAGGGGTCGCTTCTTTTAGGCTACCTGCGGGATAACGATTGGGGCCGGGGTGTTGGCGACAATTTTGGCGAACTCATCTTTCTCCAACGTTTCTTTGACGAGCAAGGTCTGCGCAATGGTGTTGAGGATAGCACGCTTCTCGGTCAGAATCACGGTGGCGCGCTGAAAAGCCTCATCAATCAAGTGGGTCACTTCGGTATCAATATCCTGAGCAGTTTTTTCTGAATAGTTGCGTTCCTCATGCATTTCGCGGCCGAGGAAAACGAGCTCTTCTTTTTTACCGAAGGTACGGGCGCCGAGACGACTCATCCCATAACGAGTGACCATATTGCGGGCCATCTGGGTGGCGCGTTCGAGATCATTCGAAGGGCCGGTAGTGATATCACCAAAGACGAGTTTTTCACTGGCGTAGCCACCGAGGAATACGGCTAACTCGTCAATGAAGTATTTGTAGGAGTGGAGACTTTTTTCTTCTTCTGGAACGGCCATCGTGTAGCCACCGGCGTGCCCCCGCGAGATGATGGACACTTTGTGGACCGGATCGGCGTGAGGAAGGCTGGCACCCACCAGGGCGTGCCCACCTTCGTGGTAGGCAATAATCTCCTTCTCGTTCTTGTTGATGACGCGGCTGCGGCGTTCTGGTCCGAGGATGACTTTCTCGATGGACTCAGCCAATTCTCCCATGCCGATGGTCTTTTTGTTGCGTCGGGTAGCGAGGATAGCTGCCTCATTGACCAGGTTGGCCAGGTCGGCGCCGGAAAATCCTGCGGTGCGCTCCGCCAGTGTACGGATGACAACCGCTTCCTCGAGAGGCTTGTTCCTGATATGGATCTTCAGGATCTGTTCGCGTTCGTTGATATCGGGGAGATCCATAGTGACACGTCGATCGAAACGACCGGGCCGGAGGAGAGCTGGATCGAGGACATCAGGGCGATTGGTGGCAGCAATGACTATGACGGAGGTGTCTGTTTCAAAACCATCCATCTCAACCAGGATTTGGTTCAAAGTTTGTTCACGTTCATCATGACCGCCGCCCAAACCAGCACCACGGTGGCGGCCAACGGCGTCGATTTCATCGATGAAGACGATGGCCGGAGCATTCTTTTTGGCCTGCTTGAACAGGTCGCGTACCCGGCTGGCGCCGACCCCGACGAACATTTCTACGAATTCAGAGCCGCTAATATTGAAGAAGGGAACGCCAGCCTCACCTGCAACGGCTTTGGCCATGAGTGTCTTACCTGTCCCGGGAGGGCCGAGGAGGAGGACACCTTTGGGGATTTTGGCTCCCATGTTGAGAAATTTCTTGGGGTGCTGAAGGAATTCTACGACTTCCATGAGCTCTGTCTTAGCTTCCAGAGCTCCAGCCACGTCGGCGAAGGTTGTCCGCTTTTTCTTGTCCTTGGGATCGGTCATGCGAGCTCGGCTCATTCCGAAGGACAGAGCCTGAGAATTACCCCGTTGGGCCTGACGCATCATGAACCAGATGAAGACGGAAATGAGGATAAAGGGCAGAAGAAAGGGAAGAATGGTCACCAACCAAAATCCGAAGCCGGAGTCCTCGGTGATGTTGAGAGAGATGCTTTTGAGCTTGTCCTTGTCGACTCCATAGTTATTGAAAGTTTCGGAGAGTGAACTCTCTGCTTCCTTGCTGGCTTTTTCTTTTTTACCATCGTTTAAGTCGATTGAGAGATCATTATTCTTGACCGTGATTTCCTTGACCTGGTCCTGGTTGATCTGGGAGACCAGCTCGCTTAATGATATCTGAGTCGGTTTGGCTGTGGGCGCCTGGTAGAGGATGACGATGCCTGAAACAAGTAAGAAGAGAAGCACCAGCGTGGAGAGGTTTTTGAGGAGTTTTTCCATAAGTGATGGCTTAAGGTAGGTTAATATCAAAATTTGAGTAGTCTCACTGTATCACCTTTGCGCTCAATTTTCAAGCTTCCGGAGGTCAGAAGCTGGTGCTTGTTTTTGGTACTCTTGACAATCTTCAGGCATTCGTCGATGAGACTTTTGGGCGGAGCGTGCTTGGTAAAATGTGGCTGGAAGAAACTCTTGAGGAAATGGCGTTGCAAGGCAGGCGGCGCTTCGAGGAGGGCGCGACAAGAAAAGGTCTGGAGATTATGGGTCAGTTTTTTCTCAAGAGAAATAGTCAGTCCTTCGATCAGGGTATAATCATGAGCGAGTGTCCTGGCGGTAGCGGCCAGAATTTTTTTAATGCGCGGTTGGTATTCTTTTTCTAGTAAGGGGAGTAATTCATTTCGTACGCGATTGCGCAGGAACTTCGGATCAGTATTACTCCTGTCGGTGCGATAGGTGAGGGAACGTTCTTTCAGATATTTTAAAATATCAGCGCGACTCATTTCGATGAGCGGTCGTACGACGGAATTATTTTTCGGATGCATAGCGGAGAGTCCTCTCATGCCGGAAGCACGGAGGAGGCGGAGGAGGAATGTCTCGGCCTGATCATCTTCGTGATGAGCAACGGTAATGAGAGTGGCGTTTTTCTCTTGGCGAATATTTTCAAAAAAACGGTAGCGGATGTCGCGCAGTTTTTCTTCGAGATTGGCCGCGGAAGTTTTCTTCGGGTAAAGAACGGAAAGGGGGAGATGATAGTGACCGGCTCGTTCACGCACGAGTGCTTCATCGCGCTCGGAATCTTGGCCACGGAGACGGTAATTGACGTGAGCGATATGGAGAGTGAAGGCGTATTTCTGTGACAAGAGAAAGAGCACATCGAGGAGGCAGAGACTGTCCGGGCCACCAGAAACCGCTACCACAAAGCTTTCTTTTGGTCCCCAGAGGGCATGGGTAGCGACCGTGTTTTGGACACGTTTCAAGAAACGCCGGACGAAGGGTGTCACGTGCTCACTATCTTTTTTTGGAGTGTTCTTTGATAATGGTAGCGACTTGCTCGACAGCCTGGTCGAGCTTGCCTTCCTCGTTTTCGATTTTGTAATCATAGATGCTTTTCGGCAACCATTCACGGATATGGGTCAGTCTCGTCTGGAGATATTCCTCTGTCGGGTTGTCGCGTTTACGGATACGCTCTTCGATGACCGAGAGCGGAGCGTTGATAAAAATGACAGTCAGTTCTGGGAAGCGTTCTTTAAGGTCGCGTGCTCCGGCGAAATCGACTTTCCAGATACCAATCTTGTCGCCCTGTGCGACACGCTCAACTTCCTTGCGAGTCACTCCGTAGTAAACCCCGTCGTATTTCTTCAGATATTCTAATAATGCACCGCTTTTTATTTTTTCCTCGAACGCTTCGTTGGAAATGAAGTAGTAGGGGTGTCCCTCTGATTCCGTTGGGCGCATCGGACGCGTGACGGTTGTTATGATCCGTTCCAAAGAGATTTTCTTCTGAAGGCCTTCGATGACGGAATCCTGACCTGATCCGGAGGGACCATAGATGACGAAGATGTTTTTCATGACGCAGATTTAATTTTTTTGAAGAGAACTTATCAAAACATCTTTTTTCTTTCCCTTGTTTCCGACGGTCACATCTGTGATGAGTGAGCCGGTAACAGTCGAGTGAATAGGGATGGCCTCGACCAATGAGCTCCCTGTTCGGCTCGCCTCGCTGAAGTTCCGGCGAAGCGGGTAGAACGAGTCAGAGATGTTCGGCGGAAATATCGGGAAAGAAAAAAGGTAGTTTTGGGAAAGGTCTTGTTCCTTGATATTTGGATACTGCTTTACAAAAACATCCTGACAGAGCAGGATGTTTTGGTCGTCTTTTACGCTTTGACTTCTTCTGCTACCACCGCAGCAGCAGTTTCTTCCTTGGGAGTCTCTTTAGCGCCCTTCGCTTCTTTGACCGGCAGGAGGCCCATGCGGTGACTGCGCGGTTCGATGGAAAGGATGCTCCAGGTGTAGGTCTCGCCCTGCTTGAAGACTTCTTCGATCTTCTTACCGGGATAGATGTCCTGGAATTCGCTGACGTGAGCCAAACCGTGGATGTCTTTGTCGAGGTAGACGAAGGCGCCAAAGTGATTGATCTTGTCCACTTTACCGGAGACCACATCACCGACCTTGTATTTCTCGAGGACCGTGTCCCAAGGATCTTTCTTCAAGGCCTTCATGGAAAGGGAAATACGGGTTTCTTCGATACCAATGATCTTGGCCTCGACGGCGTCGCCGGTCTTGATCATTTCGCGTGGATCATCGATGAGCTGCCAGGCCAATTCGGAAATGTGGACCAAACCTTCCAGTTTTTCAGTTGGTTTTTTGCCATCCTCACGCACTGGTGGGGAAAACTTGACGAAGGCGCCGAAGTCGACAACGCCACTGACTTCACCGGTGACGATGTCGCCCACTTTAAGCAGGTTGATCAATTCACGCTCTTTTTCGCTCTGAGCAGCCTTTTCACTGACGATGAGCTTCTCGCTCTCACGGTCGGCATCAAGGATACGGACATTGATTTCTTGTCCGATGAGTTTTTTCAGAAGGTCAAGGATTTTATTCTTGTCGCCGTCCTCGACACGGGGGTAGTGTTCGCTCGAAAGCTGAGAAACAGGCAAAAAGCCGGCAATACCATTTACTTCTATCATTAAGCCGCCCTTGTTGGCATCGGCTACCTTGGTGATGACCACTTCACGGTTGGTCAATTTGTGCTCGATATCTTCCCAAGACTTCTCATAGGAGGCTTCGCGGATGGAAAGTTCGATGTAGCCATCCTCGTTCTCATAGTCCATGAGAGTGGCGGTGACGACGGTGCCGAGCTTCAATTTACCCTCTGGTCCAAGGCCATCGCGCATTTCTTTGCCGAGAACAATCCCGGTACCGAGTGGGCCGAGGTCGATTAAGGCGTAGCTTGAGGCAACATACATGATGGTGCCCTGGATAACATCACCGACTTCCGGGATTTCAACGACGTGTTTGGAGAGGAGTTCTTCCATCGGGGATGGAGCGACTGTCTCTGTCAGTATCTGTGGCTGGGTCATAGGGGTATGGGGCGAGGGCGCTATACCTCAATTAGAATTAGAAGCGCTTTCACTGCCTGTATAAAACAAAAAACACCACCTGGGCGCTTGGAAAACAGCGGAGAAAGCGAGGATACAGCTCCTCGTATTCAATTGTGTTAACCAATTAGGAAGCGCCAGACTCTTCATTACCTCGATGGAGTATAGTACAAAGTCCGGTTTTTGGCAAGAGGCGGCCTGAAACGGCTGTATTTTTGCTGCTGCTGAGTCTTTACAGGGGAGAGGGAAACATGGTAGACTGGGGGAGATCTGCTCCTTTTGGGCGGCAGTTTCGAATGCAGTTAACTCCCTCTTTTCCTCTATGAACATCCAATATTACGGCGATTATTGCTTCAAGATAAGTACCAAGCCAGCCGGTCGTGCGACCGAGGATATTGTCATTTGGACGGACCTTCTGGGAAAGGGCTCGGGATTGCGCTCACCTCAGGGTCAGGCGGATATCGTTTTTCTAACGCATGGCAATTTTGAGGAAGTAAAAGAAGGCCTCAAAGGGGAACCGGTCGTTATTGATGCGCCAGGGGAGTATTCGGTGAAGGGCGTGTCGACTCTGGGCTTTCCAACTTTTCAGGATGATAAGGAGGGCGTCGAACAGGGCCAGAATACCATGTTTGTTTTTGAGAGTGAGGATATCCACGTCGCTTTTCTGGGGGCCCTCGGACATGACCTGACGCCGGAACTGCTCGACAAGTTAGACGGTACTGATATTTTGTTTATACCTGTTGGTGGTACTGGCGCCCTGGCGCCGAAGTTGGCAGCAGAACTCGTGCGGAAGATTGAACCGAAGATTGTTATCCCGATGCATTACCTCATTCCTGGCTTGGCACTCCCGCTTGAGACAGAGAAGGCGTTTTGCGAAGCGATTGGTAATTGTCCCAAAGAAACACTCTCCAAATTGAATATCAAGAAAAAAGAAATGGAAGGAAAACAGGTAGAGGTTGTTCTTTTGGAGCGCGGTGTGTAAAAAAACCAGCCATGAAGGAATCATTGTGGGACAAGATAGAAGCGATCCGAGAGGAACCGGAGCATATCCGGATGCGCTATGTCATGCTGTGCGTCTTCGTTTCCATGGTTTTTATCGTAGGTATCTGGCTGTTTTCGGTGCAGGATGGTGTGACAACGGCGGCGCGGGATATTCCTGCTACGCTCCAAAAGGGTAAGGATGCGACCAGTGGTGCCCCGTCGCTCAAAGATCTGTTCGAGAAGGCGGCCCCGCTTCGGGTCGAAGGCCAGACGCAGAATGGGAGCGAATTTTTCAATCAACAGCTCAAGGGGGATAGTGGAGCAAGCTCGGGCGAAGGGGTCGCCCTCCCGCCGACCAAATAGTCAGTATATCTCTCCGAATTTCATTAGGTAGCGAACGGAACTATGCAACCAGCAAAGAACGAATTTCATGAAGGAAAGATCGTAGCGCGTTCCATCACTGATGAAGTGCGTCAGTCGTATTTGGACTATGCCATGAGTGTCATCGTAGCGCGCGCCCTACCAGACGTGCGCGATGGTTTGAAACCGGTGCATCGCCGCATCCTCTATTCGATGTGGTCGACAGGGTTACGTTCCACGGCCAAGTTTCGTAAGTCAGCGACGGTTGTCGGAGAAGTCTTGGGTAAATATCATCCTCATGGCGATACTGCTGTGTACGATACGATGGTCCGTTTGGCTCAGGATTTTTCATTGCGCTATCCACTGGTGTGGGGACAGGGAAACTTCGGTTCGATGGATGGTGATAGTGCCGCGGCGTACCGCTATACCGAGGCCAAGCTGAAAGCCATCGCCGAAGAGATGTTGATCGACATCGACAAGGACACGGTGGACTTTATTCCCAATTTCGACGGCATGCATGAGGAGCCGTTAGTACTGCCAGCCAAACTGCCACAGCTTTTGCTCAATGGGACAGTCGGTATCGCGGTTGGGATGGCCACCAATATTCCACCGCATAACTTGGGCGAGTTGGTGGATGGTATCTGCCACCTGATCGATCATCCTGAGGCGACAGTGGATGACCTGATGCAATTCATCAAGGGGCCGGACTTTCCGACCGGTGGTATCATTTATAATACCAAAGACATTCGCGAAGCCTATGCTACCGGTAAGGGACCGATCATGGCCCGCGCCAAGGCGGAGATCGTGGAGGGTAAGACGGGGCAGTTCCAGATCGTGGTGACCGAGATGACCTATGCCACCAACAAGGCGTCGCTCATCATAAAGATTGCCGAACTCTACAAGGAAAACAAATTGCCAGGCATCAGAGATTTACGTGATGAGTCTGACAAGGATGGCGTGCGAGTGGTCGTTGATCTGAAGAAAGAAGCTTTCCCGCAGAAGGTCTTGAACCAGCTCTATCAGATGACGGATCTGCAGAAGAACTTCAACGTCAATATGCTGGCCTTGGTAGACGGTGTTGATCCGCAGGTGCTGACCTTGAAAGCCATCCTCGAACACTACATCAAACATCGTGAGATCGTGGTGGTGCGGCGGACGGAACATGACTTGAAGAGAGCACTCGAGCGGGCCCATATCTTAGAGGGATTGAAGATTGCCCTCGACCACATCGACGCTATCATCGCTACCATCAAGAAGTCGCCGACCAAAGAAGTGGCTCATGCCAATTTGATGAAGCAGTTCAAGCTTTCCGAAATTCAGGCGACAGCTATTTTGGAAATGCGTTTGCAGACCTTGGCTGGCTTGGAACGGAAAAAAATTGAGGATGAATTGGAAGAGAAATACAAACTGATTGCCTTCCTTGAAGATTTGCTCAAGCATCGTAAGAAGATCTTGGCTTTGGTGAAGAGCGAACTTGTGACCGTCAAAGAAACATTCGGCGATGAGCGGCGGACGCGAGTCGTCAAAGGTGGCGTCTTGGATTTTAGTCAGGAAGATCTCATTCCGAATGAAGAGGCAATCATCACGTTGACCGAGGACGGCTATATCAAACGAATGAACCCGAGTGTCTATCGCGTGCAGAAGCGTGGCGGTAAGGGTGTCATCGGAGCCACGACCAAGGAAGAAGATCGGATCGTCAAAGTGCTCTCGATCGAGACGCATGACAACCTGATGTTCTTCACTAATAGTGGCAAGGTATTTCAGACCAAGGCCTACGAGATTCCAGAGTCTTCGCGTACGGCCAAGGGTCAGGCTATTGTCAATTTCTTGCAACTTTCTCAGGAAGAAAAGATCACAGCGGTCGTCGCTTTCAATAAGGGTACTGATTATAAATATCTCTTTATGGCGACGGAGAAGGGGACCATCAAGAAAACCAAGTTGGAAGATTTCGAAAACGTGCGGCGGAGCGGTCTCATCGCGATCAACCTCGAAAAAGGTGATACATTGGGTTGGGTTTCCACAACCACGGGCAGTGATGAAGTGGTTCTGACCACGAATGATGGCCAGGCTATTCGCTTCAAGGAGTCCGATGTGCGACCGATGGGCCGGACGGCAGCGGGAGTGCGTGGTATGAAACTGAAAAATGCAGACGTCCTAGTAGGGATGGACGCGGTACTCAAGGGTGACAAAGATTTAGAACTGCTCATCCTCTCACAGAATGGTTTCGGCAAGAGGAGCGATCTCAAATCGTACAAGGTTCAGAAGCGTGGTGGGTCTGGTATCAAGACCATGAAGGTCACCCTGAAGACTGGGAAGCTGATCGGGGCCAGAGTCGTTAGTACGGACAATGATGCCGATGATCTCATCCTCACTTCTGAGAAGGGTACTATCATCCGTATTCCGCTGAAGAGTGTACCGCACCTTGGTCGGGTCACTCAGGGCGTGCGCGTCATGAAGCCACAGCCCGCCGACGGCGTCGCTGCCTTTACTTTGCTCAAGGACTTTGCTGATTAGATGAAGTCTGCGTATAAAACCCCACTCCATATACCAAGGGTGGGGTTTTTATGTTGACAAAATGAGAAAAATGAAGCTAGAGTGGTTGCAAGTTCACAATCGAGGAGTCGGACATGAGAGGGTATCGAGTGCATAGCGTGGCGCTGCTTCTGACCCATCAAGACATGATTTTCGGTGTGCAGGAGCTCCAATCGAAGCCAGCAATCGGGAAGATCACGGGGTGTAGGGACTACTCGTTTCCCTGGGAGACGGTAGAACCCGAAGAAAGACTTTTGCGCACCCTTCACCGGTTGGTGGTTGAGGAGATCGATATTACGGATCGGGTGAAGTTTTCCTTTCCGCTGTTGATCGGCAGCGTGCCGGTGTATGACACGCTTGCACATGTCTTTCTGGCCAGATTCGAGGGCGGGCCAGCCAGCATGCGTGGTTTTCATGCTGGGATCGAAATTGAGCCGCTTGGTTGGAAGACACGCGAGTTTCTGTTACCGCGTTGTCGGGGCGGGGTGCCGGAGGTATTCCAGTTGTGGGATCATTATCAGGCCGATCTCGCCGCTGAACGGTTGACGGCGTAGGTCACATGGAGCCATCAGTCTACGGAGTACGGATGAATCAATCCTGACTCCGTTTTTTATACCTCAATCTCAGTGCCAAAAAATTTTTTCTGATTAAAAACGAAAGAGAAATTATTTTTTTGCATGCCGTTGAAAAGATAGATGTTTTCAAGAGAGGCATTTTTCCGGAAGAGCGAGAATTTTTTGGCTAGCCCGCCGGTGACATCGATGTTATGAGATGTCCCGAGATTAAGATTACCATTTGCTATGTCGGCGAGTGTTGTTTTTCGAATAAGGCAAGCATCTTTGTGTTGGTGTGGGTCTTTAGAAAAAATACCATCGACATCGGAAGCGAAAAAAACCTGCCGAGCACGAAAGGTGTGAGCTAGCTCCGCAGCCAGAACATCGCCCGAACAAATGGAGAGCCCCCATGTCATATCGAACACCATGTCACCGTGGAGAAGGGGAATGGCGCCGGCCGAGAGGGCTGTCGTGATACTTTTTGTTTCAAGTGAAGTCAGGATCCCGTAGGAGTTGATAGCAAGTGTGCGTGATGGCATACCTACTACCGGTAGACCAGTCTTGATAAGGATGGTCGTGAGTTCGGCGTTGAGGTGAGCATCAAGGGATTGATTTTCGATGGCGCGATACGTTTTTTCTGGGTGGTCTTTGGTGCCCTGGGCAAGGCCGTGTGTATGGGCATGGACATGGCCGAATGAGCCGGCACCGTGAATGAGTATGAGAGAATGCTTCTTTGGGTCGTAGTGCTTGGCGAGCACGGTAGCAACGCGCTCCATGTGGCGACGTCTAATAGCCGGTTGGGAGAGGTGTTTGAGTGTGACAATACTCCCGCCGAGTTTCAGAATGAGGACTTCCTTATGAGGCATAGGTGTCTGAATAATTTTCTTTAATCTTACGCTATACGTAAAGGGCCTTTTTGTCCATAAAGGGTCTGAAGTTGCCAGAAGTGGGGAAGCATGGTACAGTGCCAATGTTAATTTTTATCACGAGCGTGGACTGGTTCTGGCTCGCCCCGTCTTTTTTAAGACTTCGGCGCGCTAAGGACGAGAGCACTGCTGACATAACGCTATGGCGCTGACGCACAAGCAGAAGGAAAAGGTGACAGGAGAAGTGAAACGACATGACAAGGACACTGGCTCACCAGAGTACCAGGTTGCCATGTTCACGGAACAGATCAAGCGTTTGACGACGCACTTGAAGAAAAACAAGAAAGATTTCCATTCGCGTCGCGGGTTGCTCAAGATGGTAGCCAAGCGCAAGAAACTTCTCACCTATCTTGAGAAGACTAATGAAGCCGCTCACAAAACACTCGTGAAGACACTGGGGCTGTAAGCCCCTTCTTGTTTTTTTGAGCTCGCAGTTATAGAGTATGGCTATTCTGCACCAATTCCGATTGTGATGGGAGAAAATGGAAACTGGTGCCTCGGATCCACCTGCTCGCCTCAATTCGAGTCGAAGCGGGCGGCTCACGTCTGAGCAAAGATAAGTTTTTATAATAGCATTGAAGCGGGATGCTCATAAATGAAGCTTCTCGTTTCGCTCGAAGACATTTATGGCAAAGTTTGCAGAACAGAGAGTCGGGGTCTTCGTAGACATTCAGAATATGTACTACAGCGCCCGCGTGCTCTACAGCAAGAAGGTGAATTTCAAGAACGTCCTGATTGCGGCGACGAGCGAGCGCAAGCTCATTCGGGCCATGGCCTACGGCATCAAGACGGTCGAGGCGACCGAAGACAAGTTCTTCGAAGCCCTTGGGAAGAGCGGTTACGAAGTGAAGACCAAAGATCTTCAGATTTTTCATGATGGTTCTAAGAAGGGTGATTGGGACGTTGGTATCGCTATTGACGCCATCAAGATGGCACCCAAGCTCGATGTTATTATCATTGTTTCGGGTGATGGCGATTACACATCGCTTCTCGAATATTTGCAAAATACCTATGGCTGTCGGGTGGAGGTAGTGGCCTTCGCGGAATCAGCCTCGGCCAAGCTGATCGAGCAGGCGGATGACTTCACCAACCTGTCCGATGATAAGAAGCGGTTTCTGATCTAGGGAAGTGAAAAAAGAGTGATAAGGAAACAGGCTCGCAAGGGCCTGTTTTTTGGTAAGAAAAAACGCGCTGGGGGGAGCGCGTGCTGGTGGTCTCTCCTGGGTTCAGGCGAGCCAGTGGAATACGTAGCCGTAGGCATCGTCGGCACGCACCTGACATGTGTAGATACCATGGGTCAGGAGTGTGTCTTTGATATGGCGGATGGTGTAGCCGAGATCCCCGGGGTCTCTGTAAGGGGAGTGAGGGAATTTCATCAAGTCCCAGACGGTGATAGACTCGTCCGGAGTAGTCATCAGGCGTTTCAGGATGAGTCCAGGAAAGTACTCGAACCGGATGCTTTTCTTTCCGACGCGTACCCAGACAGTCTTTGGGAAGACCGGCTTTCCCTGTTTCCGCCGCTTGGGGGGTTTTGCTTGTCGCTTGGGTCTCACGATTGCGGGTTTGGTCATTGGTACACAGACGGGCCCTGCAGGTGGGGGCGCTATTTCTTCTTGTACTGGAGGAGGAACGGAGACTCGTGGAAGTGGAAGACACTAGTTGCTTTTTGGGAAATGAAGCGCCCGAGCCAGAACGCCGTAGTCAGTCGGTGGTAAACTCTCTGTGCCATAAAGCATGATGCGGACCGCGAGACTGACAATGATTGGCCCTGTCATTCTCGTTAGGAATAGCTTCGCGGGCTTCCCCGTGAGGGTATTCTCTGGACGGTCGTTCGGCGACACAGGAATGAGGGCAAGGACAGGAACACTGAGCTGGGCGATAGTTCCCTCTAGCTGGTGAACCTCTCCGTTTGTATAACTTCCTTTATCCAGTATGATGAGGGCGAACTGCTCCCCCGGATACCTGCTTTGCAGTTTTGCAAGCCGTGTCGGGAGCTCACTCACCACATGGCCGGGCAACTGTATCGCAATGAGAAGGCCGAGAGGGGCGAGTCTTGCTTTCAGCTGGTGAGTGTCTAGAATAGCGGCACTCACATGGAGGATGGCGTTACCCATGAAATCTCCCTGTTTTGGTTGATTGTGAAGGGGCTCCTTAGTTGGTCAGAAGATATCAGTATATGCCCTGTCTGTCAACCAGAGAAATTCGTTATTTCATTGACAAAGTGGGTAAAATAAGGTTAGAGTGAGAAAGGTCATTTAATCATTGTTTTGTCCGAAAGGTATCGGCTAATAGGTACACGAGTGGGGCTTTTGGCTTCAATCGCGTGTTTGTTAGCTTATCTTCCGGACCGCTGGGTCTATGCAGGAGAAAAAGTGGTCCCTCCAATTAGGGGGACGGGAACTCGTCATTGAGACGGGAACGCTGGCCAAGCAGGCGAGTGGATCGGTGAC
>JAYVWV010000037.1:0-27028 GCA_043785755.1 Candidatus Moraniibacteriota bacterium | reverse complement strand
AGCACCATCCTCGCCTCATGATACATTACAGGATTTTCTCCCTGCACGAACTGCCAGAAAACGTTCCTGTGGTGTTTCGGAGACCGAAACACCAGAACTCCATCACCTCGTGCGAAGAAAGACACATCAGCAATGAAGACGAGTGGTTGGGGGATGATTTCATTTTGTTGCAAAGGGACTGTATCGAGTTTTTTTTGAATCCATGGGATACTTCGTTTGTACTGATCGGCAAGTTGTGCGAGTGACTGCTTGCCCCAGATATACTGTTTCCAAAGATCCAAATGTTTACGCTGTGGCTGTCGTTTATTCTGAAATTGTTTTCCACATCGTAAACATTTGTATCGTTGAATTCCGTCCCTTCTCCCGTTCTTTTTTACTTGAGTCGAATAGCAGGAACATCTCTTTTTTTGGGCATCATACTCAATGGTGTTGAGTTACAGGTTATCTTCTTGGCTTCAGTATGCCATGAAAGATACTTTCCAGCCTCCCGAATTGTTCATTAAACCGAGACTAACAAGAAACCAGCCTATCGCGCTCAGGTCTTCGAGAGTGATAGGAGTTTCTTGGAGGTCCGCTTTTTGGTAGACTGTTTCTGCTCCGCCGTTTTCATTGTAGAGGGTGCCGTATTCAGGACTGAGAGAGGCAGCAGAAAATTCTCTCAGATGTGGGAGCCGATAACAATCGGAAGAGGGGGTGCCGACAATGGAGAGAGTGTCGATGAGAGAGTTAGGAAAAACTTTTTGGAGTTTCTGATCAGCAATTTTTTCTCTAAAGAAAAATTCTTGACCTTGGTGTCTGTTAAACCAATCTTGTTCTTCATTAAGCCACCCATCTGTGATTCTTTGAATAATTTCTTCTGGTAGATCAGCAGCAGAAAGTGCTTCCCCGGGCACTTCATAGCTGTTAAATCCTGTGTAAAGGTGTGTCACGCCCCCTTCAAAAGATGGTGATAATTCGACCCAATTTCTTTGAATCATTTCTCGGCGGTCGGCAAGTGAGTGTTCTGGATGAGAATCTTTAAGAAATTGCTCGACTGTTGATTGGAGAAAGAAATTCTTTTCTTGCTTGGAAATATTTTTTAGAGCGATATCCGAACCCTCTTGATAGGCATCGTACCCATCGCTTACTGAATATTGAGCGACCGTCTGTTCGAGTTGCTGAATGATGGAAAATTTTTTAAAAAAAGTGACATCGGATCTTTGCCAGAGCTCTGTTATGATAGCGACAACAGCTGCGCTTGCATCGCACCTGGTATCTTCATTCTCATAAAGAATCTTTCGCAACCATTGTTCGAGTTCTTGACTGCCCAGTTGGGAGGTTTTTTTCTGTAGTTCCCTGTTGGCCTTTTCCAAGGAAGCCCGGAGTTCTTGTTGGGTGGGATATGTCCGGGGTTTTTGTGCTGGAGCGACTGGCTCTGAAGCCGCAGCTTCATTTTTATTGTAATCAGCCCCATCATTAGCTGGTTCCGGTATGTCCTTAAAAAGTGATCCGAAGGATAATTCGGTTGGTTCGTACGGTGGTATCTTTTTGGACGTGGAGGTGTCGGGGGAGATTGATGTGAGATGCTCACTCATAGGGATTGGTAGACCTCGAATATAGACTCTAGTATACCATTTTTTGCTGGAACGGGGCGGGGGACGTATACTAAGTCTATGGAAAAACATCCGAAAATTCTGGTTCTCCTTGATGGGAACGCTCTGATTCATCGGGCCTATCATGCGCTGCCGCCACTTACTACTAAGAATGGTGAGACGGTGCAGGCGGTCTATGGGTTTGCCATGACGCTCCTTTCAGTGCTCGAGAAGTTTCATCCTGAGTATATTGCCGCCACCTTCGACCTCAAGGGGCCGACCTTTCGCGATGAGCTCTATGCCGACTACAAGGCCACGCGTGTGGCGGCCCCGGACGACCTCTATGCGCAGATACCCCGGGTCAAAGAAATGGTCCAGGCCTTCAATATTCCGATTTATGAACTGCCGGGCTTCGAGGCTGATGACGTCATCGGAACACTAGCAGAACAGGCTACCCGCCTCCGCCAAGGCCCCGACGGGGCAAAGGAAGAAAACATACAGGTGATTATCGTGACGGGGGATAGTGATGAGTTGCAGTTGGTGACGCCCTCGGTCAAAGTCTTCATGCTCCGGAAAGGGATCAAGGACATCGTCCTCTATGATGAGCAGGCCGTGCGCGAGAAGTATGGTTTTGCTGCCACGCTCATCCCTGACTATAAAGGGTTGGCGGGCGACTCTTCAGATAATATCCCCGGAGTGGCTGGGGTCGGGGCCAAGACAGCGACCACTCTTTTGCAAACGTTCGGCACCCTCGAAAATATTTATGCTCACCTGCCCGAGGTGAAAGAATCCGTGCGCAAGAAATTGGAGGCCGATAAGGAAAAGGCTTTCCTCTCGAAGGAACTCGGTACCATCCATCGGGAGGCGCCGGTCACGCTCGACCTACCGGCCTGTGTGGCGCGCGAGTATGACCGGACCGCGGTGACCACGCTTTTTCAGGAACTGTCATTTTTCAGTTTGATCAAGCGGTTGGGGGGCAAGGAAGAGGCTGGGAACGAAGGCGAGACAGTGAAGAAAGAGGGGAAGGCGAAGAAAGAAAAAGAATTGAAGACAACCAAAGCAATCACGGAATTTTTGGAGCAAGCGCGCGGAAAGAAAGTGACCGTGTGGACGGAACAGGAAATGGGTTCGCTCTTCGGGAGCGGACTCCTGTCACTCCATCTGGCTGTCAGTCCGGAGGAGAGTTATTCTGTTGCCTGGAACGAAGAAAACAAAAAAGTTTTGCAGGAATTTTTGGAAGACGAACGGCGCGAGAAAATTGTTTACGATGCTAAGGCGCTCATGCATGTGTTTGCCAAAGAAGGCGTGCATTTTGTCGGTGCCACGTTCGATGTCATGATTGCCGCCTACCTCTTAGATTCTGGGAGTGACGTGACGCTTGATTACTTGGTCTTAGTGGAGCTCGGTGACGAGCCACCCTATGCCAGAGCCCCTGCGATTCTCAGACTTTGGGAACATCAGGAAGAAAAACTTAATGAGATCAGTCAGGGGCAGATTGCCGGGAAAACGCTGCGCACTGTTTTTGAGGAAATCGAAATGCCGCTTATCCCGATTCTCTTTGCCATGGAGGAGCGGGGCATCATCCTTAATACCCAAAAGTTTCGGGCGCTTTCTCTCGAACTCGCGCAAGAGCTGGGCGTGCTGGAAAAAGATATCTATACACTCTCTGGTCGTGCATTCAATATTAATTCTCCCAAGCAGCTCTCAGAAATTCTCTTCCAGGATCTGAAGATCCCGACTCAGCATATCAAGAAAACCAAGACCGGTATCTCGACCGCTTCATCGGAGTTGCAGAAATTACAGGAGTACCCGATCGTGCAGAAGATCGAACACTATCGAGAACTGTTCAAGCTGAAAACGACCTACCTCGATGCTCTCCCGGTGTTAGCAGACAGTGGTTCCCGTCTGCATACCACCTATGCGCAGGCGGTGGCTGCTACGGGACGGCTCTCTTCGACCGATCCCAATTTACAAAACATTCCCGCCCATGGGGAATGGAGTGAACGAGTACGCGGTGCTTTCGAGCCGGCACCGGACTACCTTTTGGTGGGGGCAGACTATTCTCAGATTGAACTGAGAGTTATGGCTCATTTGAGCGGTGATACAGCTCTGGTGGAGGCCTTTCGTCAGGGCGAGGATGTGCACCGGGCGACGGCCTCGGTAGTATTCAAAGTCACACCAGAGGCCGTGACACCGGAGATGCGCCGTCAGGCCAAGGTCTTTAACTTTGGCATCCTCTACGGGATGGGCGCCTATGGACTCTCGCAGGCAGCTGATATCGAACAAAAGACGGCGGCTGAATTTATCGTTGAATATTTTGAAAAGTTTTCTGGGGTTGCCCGGTTTATCGAAGAAATGAAAGAGGGCGCGCGCAAGAATCATTACGTCGAAACAGAGCTGGGTCGCCGCCGTTACACCCCGGAGATTGAAAGTAGCAATGTGGCTGTGGCTCGGGCTGCCGAACGGATGGCTATCAATATGCCGGTGCAGGGGTTGGCCGCTGACATTATGAAGATCGCTATGCTCTCTGTAGAGAGACTGATCGAAAAAGAATTTTCGGACAGCGTACGGATGCTCCTTCAGGTACACGATGAACTTATTTTCGAAGTAAAAGAAAGTGAAGCGGAGGCGTTTGCTCTAGCAGTGAAAAAAGTGATGGCGCAGGCGTACCCACTGCAGGTACCGCTCATCGCGGAGACACTCGTCGGGAAAAATTGGGGAGAGATCTAAAAGAGCTTATAGCTTTTAGGGAGGTAGCTTATAGAAAAAAGGACAAGAAAAAAACCGTTCGCCAATGGATGAACGGTTTTTGCTTTCTTAGTGCTTGATGTTTTTTTCGGACTTTTCAGCAAGTCGTTCGAGCTCAAGATCTTCAGCTGTCGCTCGGACAAGTGCTGGATGGTAGTCTTTAAACTCGGGGTTGTCTAAAAGAAACTGTTTGCAGGATGCTTCGTCGAGCTCTTTAATTGAATGAGTTTTTAAAAGCTCTGCAACAAGATTGCCAAATTTGCGATTTTTTACAATTTCCGCGGCGCCGCCTACGCGAAGTTGCTCGAGTTTTGTATGATAGTCCGTCATTGGAAACTCAATTCCTTCGGGCGTCGGGTATCCTTTTCTTTGGAACGTGTTGATACCTCCGGAGTAAAGCAATCTTTCGACAGCCATAGGTTTGTTTTTACTGATTATAAATAAAAAAAGACCGGTCACCCGATTCTTTTACTTCACTAGTATAGCAGAAAAAAGGGCGAAAGTCAATTGGTCTCGGAGCGAAAAGCAGTCTAGAATATGAAAGCGTAGGGCGTCTCGTGAGCAACCTTCCAAAGAACCACTCGTTCGCCCCGGCGCGGCGAACAGCGTTACGACTTACGCCCGCCCTCTTTTTCCTTCGGAAAAAACCGTGCCCGGTCGGGCTCCAGAGTTACTTTGGCAGATTCTCACTTCACCGCCACAACTGCAAACGTTTTGCGAAGAGAATATCTTGGAAATTTAGTCATTGAAAGTTGATTGAAAATTATTATTATGCCTGAACTGCCCGAAGTCCAAACTGTTGTCACGCAACTTGACTATAAGATTGTCGGTAAGAAAATCATGGCTGTGTGGAGCGATTGGCCGAAGAAGATTCTGACGCCTTTCGTTACTTTCGCCAAGACTGTCAAAGGGGCTACAGTAACGGGTGTCCGGCGCTTGGGGAAACATATTGTTATTGGGCTCGATAACGACTTCTCAATCGTGGCTCATCTCAAGATGACGGGGCATTTCCTGGTCAAGAATGAGAAGAATCGTTTGGACCCAGCCTTTACCGAAGACCCAATCAACGGTTATATCCATCATCGTCTGACTTTCACTGACGGTACGACGCTCGAGTTTTCCGATATGCGCAAGTTTGGCTGGCTCAAGCTCATGCCGACCGCTAAGGTCAACGACCACAAAAGCATTGCCGAGCTCGGTATCGATGCGCTCTCACGGAAATTGACGCCGATAGTATTCCGCGAGCTTCTTTTGAAGCGGCGGACACGGACGGTGGGGGAGGTGCTCCTCGAACAGAATAGACTGGCTGGTATCGGCAACATCTATCGGAGTGAGGCGCTGTTTCTAGCGGGTATCTTGCCGACCCGCCATATCGCGACACTGACACCCGCTGAATGGAAAAGACTTTTGCCGGCTATTAAGAAAGTGCTCCGTCATGCTGTGAAACTTCATGGCACGAGTGATGGTGATTTTCGTGATACCGATGGCTTACAAGGTCGCTTCAAGCGGGTGCTCTACGTCTACGGCCGGACCGGAGAACCCTGCAAAAAATGTGCTACAATAATAGAACGAAAAAAAATCGGTAGCCGGAGTGTTTTCCTTTGCCCGCGCTGCCAGAAGTAATAACAGGCATTCACCTGATTTTACTGGCACTCGCTCGGAAACGAAAACAAGTTTTCGCTTCACTCGCTTCGTTTGGTAATAATTTGCTTTGCCACTCATGTCTATGAAAAAGTTTTCCATCATTCTCGCGGTGCTCTTGGTCGGTGTCATCGGTTACTTCGTGGTCGGGAAAAAGGTGGCCCGTCAGCCGATTGAACTGAACAACAAGAACCAATCGCTCCCAGAGGCGGCCAAGGGTCCGGCTAATACTGGACCGGTCGGGGCCATCTCAGGTGTCTCATGCACTGACTGGAACCGTCGCCCGGTGGCGATTATGCAGCCGGTTGATTCTCAAGCGCGGCCCGTTGCTGGCTTTTCGCAGGCTGACATGGTCTTTGAAATGCCCAATCCGGCCCAAGGTATTTTCGTGACGCGCATGATGGGTGTCTACCAGTGTGGCAACCCAGAAGAAGTCGGCTCTATCCGCAGTGCTCGCCATGACTACATCAACATTGCCAAAGGCCTCGATGCCATTTTCGTCGGCTGGGGCGGTTCGGCCTTTGCTTTGGCGAAACTGAATGCTGGCGCCATCGATAACCTGGACTGTAACGATCAGGGCGGACACAGCGCTAGTCGCTATTGCTTCCGCAAAGAACGATCCGGTCCGATGCGTATCGAGGATACCGGTTATATCAAGTTTGCCAAGGTTTGGGAGGCAGCTAAGGATTTCAACTATCGGACGGAAAGCAAGTTCGCTGGCTACCCACATCAAGACGATGCAGCGCCCGATGCTCGGCCAAATGGAGGTCACCTACGTATCGGCTACCCTGGGATGATGGAGGCTGAATATGACTATGACCGCGACACCAATAGCTACAAGCGTACCTGGGGTGGTGTACCAGATCTCGATCGCAACAATAATACGCGCATTGCCCCCAAGAACATTGTGGTGGTAGTGGCCGAAAACGAGCAGTTCCTCTCCGATGTCGATTACAAATCACGGGGAGTGCAGGATCCATGGGAGGGCTTGCCCGAGGCTGAGAAGACTGGTCCAACCAATATTTCCGGTCGTTACAACAACCTCAACCTGGGCGATCCCTGGTTTGATACTAAGGATAGTGGTGTCGCCTCGTTCTACATGAATGGCCAGCGCTACCAAGGTTCTTGGAAGAAGAACAAATCGAGCGCCGAGAACAAATTGACCTTTTTCGATGAGGCCAATAACGAGGTGAAGTTTGTCCCGGGACAGATCTGGGTGGAAGTGATGGTACCTGGCCAGGCTTTCGACTGGACAGCGGCCCAATAAGCAAAAGCAGTCAACAAAGAGCAACAAAAAGCGGGCGCGTGCCCGTTTTTTGCTTGGAGTGTATAATGGCAAGTGTTACTTACTGACGGTTAATGGTTGATTGCTATCTGTTGTATGATTATTTTCCTTCACGGCGAAGATGAATTTCTCGTTTCACAGCGTAAGCAGGCTCTGGCGCGAGCTTTTGCCAAAAAATATCCAGCCGCCGAGCAGTTTGTGTTCGACTTCGAAGACCAAGGGATGCTGGCGGATGTACGACGGGCACTCGAGGCCTGTGCTGGGGGATTGTTCGCGGTGGAAAAGCTCGTGGTGTTTCTTCATCCCTACGCCCTCGGCGAGGCAGCCGAAAAGGCCTTGGGAGATTTTCTCAAAAGCGAGGTGAAGCTTTTACCGGAAAAAGTGATCCTCTTGTTCGTTCATGTGGGCAAGGTGAAAAAGACCGATTCCTTGACCAAGCTACTCTTGGCCAAAGGAGACAAAGAAGAACAGATCGCGACTCTCGAAGGACGGGCACTGACGACATTTGTAAACAAGGAACTCAATGCTTTCAATAGTCAGGTGCAGTTTGCTCCTGAGGCACTGACACTTTTTCTCGAACGGACCAAAGGGAACACGGCCCGGATGATGAGCGAGCTTGAGAAATTAGCGACCTTCAAAGAGGCAGGCGTGCTCGAACGCGTGGATGTCGAAGGGCTCCTTTTTGCTCCGACAGAAAACAATATTTTTGAGGCGCTCGATGCCATGGGCCGCGGTGAACGGGAACGAGCCCTTCTCCTTTTTCGGCGGGAAGGCGACCGTTCACAAGGGGTGTATCCAATCTTTGGGATGTGTGCCTGGCAGGTGCGGCGTTTGCTTTTGGTGCGTGATGCATTCGACCAGGGCATCCGGCGAGGGAGCGATATTGTTTCGGCGACCAAACTCCCACCCTTCACGGTGCAAAAGGCACTGGCTGTCATCGAGCATTTTTCTGTATCCCGTCTCAAACATGGTCTCACGCTCCTCTCTGACATCGACACGGCCTTGAAGCAGGGCAAGGCCGACCCGGAAGTGTCGCTCGACCTGTTCGTGTGGAAGTTTTAAGCATGAGCTCAATTGGGAAGATTTGACTAACGGACTATAAAAAAAGACCCCGGATCAGGTCCGGGGTAATTGCTTTTTCAAACCAATTACTTCTTGGTAGCGGCTTTTTTCACTAAAGTATTCAGGCGGGACTTCTTGCGGGCGGCGGTGTTTTTCTTGATGACTTTCTTCTGAGCAGCCTTGTCGATGGCCTTGATGGCCTTCTTCAATTCTGCTTGAGCCACATCAATCTTCCCGGCGGTGACGGCCTCACGCGTTTTCTTGATGGCGCCTTTGACTACACCGGTCACGATCTTGTTGCGGACGGTATTCTTGGCGGTGACGCGCATGTACTTGATGGCGGACTTCTTGATCGGCATAACCTCGTATATTAGATGACTAAATGAGTATCGGGCGCACTGGTTGAGACCATCTATTTTTAGCATGCCTCGGCGATTTTGGCAAGGCACTGGCACGGGTAAGAGCTCTCCTCAGGGTGAGCTCATTTGAGGTGAAAGACGGGCGTGTTACAATAAAAGAAGATTTTTTTCGTCGCAATCCCTTTTTTGACAGCTAAAAAGCCACCAATTATCATCTTTGAGACCCCTTGTTATGATCGCTCAATTGGAAGGAAAAATAGCGGGAATGCGCGGCAGCGCGGTTATTCTTATGGTGGGCGGCGTGGGCTATCAGGTCTTTGTTTCGGCCTACACCCTTGGGAAGCTGGCCGGCCGCGATCAGGTCGTGCTCCATATTCATACCCATGTACGTGAGGATATGCTGGCCTTGTATGGCTTTCTCGACGACGAGGAGCTCCATATGTTTGAACTGTTGATTTCGGTTTCGGGCATCGGCCCCAAGATGGGACTCTCTATTCTCTCCATCGCTGATATCAAGACCATCCGCCTGGCTATCGTCAATAAGGATCCGGCTATTCTCACTCGTGTTTCCGGTGTGGGCAAACGGACAGCCGAGAAGCTGATCGTGGAACTCCAGAATAAGGTGACAGCAGTGGCGGGGGATGACGAGGGTGATGTCGCCGCCGGCCAAGATGCCCTGGAGGCTCTGACGGCCCTCGGCTACTCGGTGACGCAGGCGCGCGATGCCCTCAAGTTGGTAGCCCCTGATGTGTTGGATGTCGGGGCTCGTATTCGGGCGGCGCTCAAAACATTGGGCAAGAAATGACCTTATCGCAAGGTCATCCTGAGAGAAGCGAAGGATCTGAGTATGAAAAGTAATAGGACATGAATAGCGAGTTTCTTCAATC
Source organism: Candidatus Moraniibacteriota bacterium (assembly GCA_043785755.1). GTDB lineage: Bacteria > Patescibacteriota > Minisyncoccia > Moranbacterales > UBA1568 > UBA1568. Next base: position 17,475 of record JAYVWV010000037.1, on the reverse strand, counting down.
TGAGGAGTGGCTTCGTTTGCAGGAAGCGACTGGGAAGCAGATCGTCTCTTTTGCAGAGAACGGTTTTTCGGCAAACGGAATCGTACACGAATTGCCATTGGTGGGGAAATATTTGTATGTGCCGAGAGGGCCGCGGACAGTCAACAAAGAACAGTCAGCAAATATCAAACCTGCAATAGAGAGGTTAATTGAGATAGCGAGGGAGAAAAATGCGAAGTGGGTGCGGATTGAGCCGGAGACGGAAGAATTATTAGGAGTGATACAAAAAGAAATCGAGGCCCTTCGACGAGCTCAGATTGACAACCTTCGGGTTGTTAAAGCACCGCACGATATGCAGCCGCGAGAGATTTTCAAAATCGACATCACCCCTTCCGAAGAGGAACTGCTCGCCGCGATGAAACCGAAGACTCGTTATAATATTCGCTTGGCAGAGAAGCGTGGCGTGAAAGTCTTTGAGACACGTGAAGAGAAATTCCAGCAGGCGTTTCTCGATCTCATCACGACGACGGCTGGCCGCAAGGGCATTGCCAGTCACCCGCGGAGTTACTACGAACAATTTTTCAAGGAATTGCCAGAAGAAATGTGCCGGCTCTTCGTGGCTGAGTACGAGGGCGTGGTCCTGGCAGTCAATATGCTGATCTTCTTCGGTGATACCGTCACATACCTTCATGGTGGATCAGGCGATCAGCATCGCGACACGATGGCTCCCTATCTTCTCCAGTGGGAACAGATCAAGCGAGCAAAGGCTGAGGGATACCAGTACTATGATTTCGGGGGAGTTCATACCGAAGATAATAGACAAGAGACGCATGATAATGGATTAGGGGGGGGCGAAGATAAAAAATCACTTATCACTCATCCTGCATCACTCATCGCTCACCAGTGGGGCGGGATTACAAAGTTCAAGATGGGGTTCTCTCCAGTGACGTCACCGACCGTGTTTCCCGGTACCTATGACATCACCCTTGATTCCCGGGCGTACTTTCTGTATGATGCCTTGCGTCGCCTGGGACGCGTAAAAAAATGTATTCTCAAGCAGATACACCTATGAAATTCAAACGGTTTCTTTCTTCTTTGTTCCCGCAACCAGTAAAGAATCTCTGGCACCTGGCTCAGGCAGTGCTGGCTTGTGTTTGGTATGGTTTTCCCGCAAAAAGACTGACGGTTATCGGAGTGACAGGAACCAACGGAAAGACCACTACCACGCAGTTTATCGCCCGGATCCTGAATGCTACTGGAAAAAAGGTGGCCCTTGCTTCTACGATCAATTTTCAGATTGGTGAGCGGGCCTGGGTCAATGCTTCCAAGTTGACGACGCTTTCATCATGGCAGCTGCAAAAATTCCTGCGCGCCGCGGTGATGGAGGGGTGTCAGTATGCGGTCATCGAAACGTCCTCGCATGCTCTCGATCAGAACCGGGTGTGGGGCATCCCCTATGAAATAGCCGTCATGACCAACGTGACTCGCGAGCACCTCGATTACCACGAGACGATGGCGCGCTACCGCGAGGCCAAGCGTCGGCTTTTCCGCCGGGCTCGGGCTTCGGTCGTCAATCTCGACATGGAGGACCCGCAATATTTTTGTGGAACACAAGAAAAGAAACGCGTCACGTACAGCGCCAAGGATGCCCAGGCAGACCTTTTGGCTACTGACAGCACTCTTGATTTCAAAGGAACAGAATTCACTGTCGATGGAATGCCTTGTCATCTCAATATTCCTGGTCTCTTCAATATCGAAAATGCTTTGGCGGCCCTCGGCGTGGCACGGTTGCTCGAGATTGATCTCGCTGTGGCCGTGCAGGCGCTCGCCAGCGTGACGGGTGTGCCCGGCCGCATGGAACTGGTGCCGAACCACATGAATGCCGACATCGTGATCGACTACGCTGTGACACCAGATGCTTTCGAGAAACTGTATGCTTCGATCCTGCCCCTGAAAATCCCAGGGAGCCAGATCATTCATGTCTTCGGTGCCTGTGGCGAGCGCGATCGCGGCAAGCGGCCACAGATGGGCGAGATCGCCAGTTCCTATGCCGACATCATCATCCTGACCAATGAAGACCCTTTCTATGAAGACCCTGAGCAGATCATCGACGATATTGAGCGGGGTGTGACCAAGAAAAAAGACAAAACCTATTTCCGTATTTTTGATCGGCGTGAAGCGATTCACAAAGCGCTCTCGCTCGCCGAGATTGGTGACATCGTTCTTATCACCGGCAAAGGCGCCGAGGTGACGATGGCGCTTGGCGAAAAGCGTGTTCCATGGAGTGAGCGCCAGGTGATCGAGGAGGAACTTTTGAAATTGCAGAAGATTTCATAGATGATAAGACCTCACAGATCTTCCCTTTTCTTTCCCTTTACTCCCGCCAAACATTTTTGACTCGTTCTGCCGAACAGGGAGCAGTCTAGTCGAAACCATCCTGCCTACGCCCGACTGTTACCGGCTCACTCATCAAAAATGTTACCGCCGGGAGCCGGACAAAGAAAATGAAAGAAACCGCGAGGTCTTTGAAATGCATCATTTAAAAAAGAAAAAGCGGCCGTGTGATAACGACCGCGTGGTGGCTTCGGGGTTCCTGAAGGTCAGGCGGGGGGATTTCTGCCAGGAGGTCCTTTTGTGTGATAACATGGTCGCCTAGCAATCCTTCGGTCCAGCCTTGAATAAGAGGAAGGCCCTGGGCGTCTGTTGCGAGGACACGAACCATAAACCACTGGGCTCTTCGTGCTGTCACGAAGAATTTCTGAACTTGTTCCCCATCTACTCTGATGGCGTACAGGCGCCTGATCTTGACGTTTTCGGCTGTGTAGACTGGCTCCCGGACATTCGTGGACGGAGCGGCCAGTTCGGGGCCATCGGAGAAGGGGCTCCGCAACGGGTCTAGGAAAAGGGCTCGCAAGAATATCGCTGCGCCCGATACGGCGAGCAGGGCGAGTGCGCTGAGGGCCATCCAAAAAGCAGTGGTTTTATCCATGAGGGCTCCTGCTCTCTTTTTCTAGAGAAGTTGGTGAGGGGGAAGGAACTGAAAGACACTCTACTCTACAAGAAATAGCGGGCAGTGTCAACCCCCGGTGCTGTATGAACGTGCGAGCAGGGAAGGGGGCTTAGCCGAAAATACTGATAAGGAAGAGGGTGAGGAAGAGGCCGGTGAAGGCGCCGCCGATGATCTCGCTCACCCGGTGACCGACGCGCTCTTTGAGGCGAGGAAAGTGTTCTTTTTCGAGGTTGAGCTGGTCAACCAGCATATTGAGGTAGCGGCCCTGGTCACCTAAGTACATGCGGATACGGGCCGCATCATCGATGACGATGAAGGCCAAGACTGCTGAAAGGGCGAAGGCACCGGAGTGAACACCTTCATAGTAGGCGACGGATGAGAGGAGCGAGACCACGAGAGAAGTGTGGGCGCTCGGCATATGACCGTGCGTGAAAGCGTACTCGATATTGAAGCCGTGTTTGTAGGTGTAGATGCCAAATTTGATGGCTTGTGTCAGGACGCCGACGGTAATCGGGATGAGGAAGACGAGATACGGCTGGAGCGCTACCATACGATTGTGTTACAAATTATCAAGAGCTTTTCTTGCCGCCAGTATAGCACATTTTCTCGGTTTTCTTCGGGTGATTGCATTTTTGACGGGATTTGCTACCCTGAAGGAGTAATCAATTGAAAGAATAAAGAGTATGAGTCTTCCCATAATCCTCCTGGTGCTGATAGGTGTGTTTGTCTTGTACGTCGTCGCCATCTATAACGGTTTGGTTTCTCTTCGTAATCGGACCGACGAGGCGTGGAGTGATATCGACGTCCAGATGAAACGACGTTATGATTTGATTCCTAATTTGGTGAGCACCGTCAAAGGCTATGCCACTCATGAGCAGAGCGCCTTTGAGAAGGTGACGGAAGCACGTGCCCGTGCCATGTCCGCGACCGGCGTGGCTGGGAAGGGTGAAGCAGAAAATATGTTGACCGGGGCGCTCAAGTCTGTCTTCGCTATCGCCGAGGCCTACCCTGACCTCAAGGCCAATCAGAACTTCCTGGGATTGCAGCAAGAGCTCGCTGATACGGAAAACAAGATCCAGGCCTCCCGTCGTTTCTACAATGGGAACGTGCGTGACCTGAACACCAAGATTGAGACCTTCCCATCGAACCTGGTGGCTGATACGTTTCAGTTCGCCAAGCGCGAGTTCTTCGAGCTCGGTGATGGTGAAGCGGCTGCCAAGGAACCGGTTAAGGTGGAATTCTAGTTGCTCCTTATGTCGTCTGTCTGTGTAGTATTCGAACGACTTCTGAAAGTCCAAGCGGTGCTTGGGCTTTTCGTTTTTCTGTTTATTCTTTCTGTAGTGCCGGCAGCGGCCCAAGAAAACCGCAGCTATTCCTACGACAGCATCACTTTCGCAGCGCATATTAACGGGGACACGACGATCGATGTCGTTGAGACCCAGACCTACCGTTTCATCGGGGAATATCATCAGGGCTGGCGCAGTATTCCTCAAAAAGGCTTTGATGAACTAACGGACGTTTCTGTGGTTGATGTCACTACCGGACAGCCACTGACCTATACGAGTCACGAACTCGACAAGACACAGGCGAGCAGTTGGAATAAATACACGACGTTTTCCAAGAACGGGGAGTCTGTCATCGAGTGGTACTATAATGCGAGCGACACGGTACACAGCTGGGCACTTCACTACACCGTCCACGGAGCACTCGCCTTTTACCAAGATCATGATGAGTGGTACTGGAATCTTTTGACGAGCTATGCGGTGCCAGTGAGGAGTGTTGATGCGGACATTTTTTTGCCACAGGCACCAGAACAAGGCGCGGGACTGCAGGAAGCAATCTATGTTGAAGGGGTGCGTGGGAAGTATGGTTCCTCGCACAGCGGAACGGGTTTTCATTTTTTTGTCAATGATCTGAATCCGGGCGCCAAAGTAACCATCGCTCCCGGTTGGCCTAAGGGCCTGGTGGATGCGGGCGCCTACCAGCGCTATTGGTGGTGGACGCACTGGGGGTTGGTTGGGGCTGGGATAATCATTCTTCTTACGCTTGTCGGGTTGCCGCTCCACTGGTACTTTACGGAACGTTTCCACACGGGGCGCGGGACGATCGTCCCAGAGTACGAACCACCTACCCCTTTGCCACCAGCCATGGCCGATGTTTTGATTCATGAGAAAGTGTCGTCTCAGGCTTGGGCGGCCACGGTCATAGATTTGGCGGTGCGCGGATTTATCCTTATCAAGGAGGAAAAGCAGAATATTTTTATGGTCGTGCTCCGCGCGGTGGTTGGGTGTATCGTTTTTGTAATGATATGGCTTGGAATTTTTTTCAGTACCAGAGAGCAACTGCCATGGTTTGGAGGAACTCTTTTTTTGGCGTTCATCATCTATATTTTTCCTGCAGTGCGGCGTCAGGGCCGCTCTCTGAAAAGCATCATTGCGCCGCCGAGCTATGCTCTCGAGCGAACCGAGAAGGAATGGGGAGTAGAGGGGGAGCTTCAGGATTTTGAGAGGGCCTTCCTCAAGGCGCTGTTTAAAAGTGGTCGGATATTTTCCTTTAAGGAAATGAAAAAGAACCAGGCAGCAGCGAGGAAGTTCTATGAGAAAACACAGAAAATAAAAAAAGATCTTTTACAAGAAACAGCGGGAGATACCGGCGGCTACGAAGTGGGCTTTCAAGTTTGGTGGTGGCTTGATTCTTTGTTTTGGGCTCTGCCAATATTTTTCATTTTTGGTTTGTTCTTTTTTTCAGGATACACGTCAGGTGCGATAACTTTTCTTATGACACTCACGGCTTGCGGAGTTTATTCGTACGCATTCATCCGTTACAACCCGCGACTTAATCGCTCAGGGCAGATGCTCAAGGAAGAGTGGCTCGGTTTTAAAATGTATCTCGAAACGGCGGAGCGGTATCGTTTACAAAATCTGACGCCGGAAACATTCGAAAAGTTTTTGCCCTACGCCATCATCTTCGGCGTGGAAAAAGAATGGGGGAAAGCCTTCGCGGGCCTGGAAATGATACCGCCTCATTGGTACGCTGGTTCATCGGCAGTGGGCGGATTTTCCGCCTCTTCTTTTTCCTCGTCATTTAGTGCATCATTCGTTTCGTCATTCGCCAGTTCCGGAGGTGGCGGAGCCTCGGGTGGCGGCGGCAGCGCGGGCGGCGGCGGCGGTGGCGGTGGCGGTGGAGCGAGTTGAAACAGGCCCAGAACAAGGGTCTGTTTTCGTATTTTGTGGGGATGGTATACTGGGAGGAGACTAAGAATAATCATGTATCCTGAAAAATATGGCCACCCTCTATACTCAAAAAGATAAAAATATCCGCCTGTCGTTTTTTTACGTCGCGCTGTTTCTGGTGTTCGTGATTGGCGTGGGCTATGTCTTCGCCGGCGCTATGCAATCGAGCGGCATCCTGTATTTTGCCGTTGCCTTTTCGGTCATTACCAGTATGGTTTCCTATTGGTCGAGTGACAAGATCGTTCTCTCGATGAGTGGCGCTAAACTCGTCAATTTCGCAGACAACAAAGAACTGTATCGTTTGGTAGAAAACTTGGCCATCACCGCGGGTCTGCCGACACCCAAGATCTACACCATCGAGGACACGGCCCTGAACGCTTTCGCCACTGGTCGAGATCCCGCGCATGGGGTCATCTGTTTCACGACCGGGATCCTCGCGACGCTGACCAAACCAGAACTGGAAGGCGTGGCGGCGCACGAGCTTTCTCATATTGGGAACCGCGACACGCTCCTCGCTACTATGGTAGTGATTCTGGTCGGACTGGTGGCGCTTTTGGCCGATTGGTTTCGGCACTGGGCCTGGTTTGGTGGGAGCCGAGACAATGACAGTAAGAACCAGTTCCAGGTGATACTCATGGTGGCGGCCATCATCCTCTCTCTTCTGGCACCGCTCTTCGCGACGCTCATGCAGCTGGCTATTTCTCGTAAGCGCGAATTTCTCGCTGATGCGTCCGGCGCACTCCTCACTCGTTATCCCGAGGGATTGGCCAGCGCCCTTGAGAAGCTTTCGGGCGATCGAGAGCCGTTGGAAGCAGCCAATCGGGCCACGGCGTCGCTCTATATCGCCAATCCATTCAAAGGGAAAAAGGTGATGAAGTTTTTTATGACTCATCCGCCAATGGAAGAACGTATCGCCGCACTGCGGGGTATGGAAATACAGTGAAATGTCAAAATCCCAATGACAAATGTCAAATGCCTGTCCGTCCAGAAGGCGGGAAGTCCCAATGATAGAATTTGAAATTTAGATTTTGATCATTGGTTTGATATTTGAAATTTGAGCTTTGAAATTTACTGCCTATGCCCTCTCCTTATCAAGAATTCGTCCGCAAGGCCAAGGCGCGCTTTGAAGAGAACAAAAAAAAGAAAGCGCATGTGGTCGGCCAATTCCAATTCACGGCCCATGCCCGCTACAAGATGAATCAGTACGGCTTAAGTGAACAAAAGGTGAAGGGTATCATTCGCTCTCCCAAGCGCACCCAGAAGGGGATTGCCCCACAAACCGCCGCTGTCATGCAGCCGGTTTCGCCGAAAGTAGCGGAGGGTAAAGAGACGTGGAAGCAAGAGATCTGGACCATGTTCGTCAAGAAAAAAAGGGGTGTGGCGGAAGGGCTCTTCGCCCGGGAGACGTACCGCATCATCAGTGCCTGGCGCTATCCGGGAATGAGCCCCAAGGGCAGTCCCATTCCGGAGGAGATTTTACGGGAGCTGGAAGAGGGGAGTATACTAGAGGAAGAGTAATATCATAAAATACATCTATGGAGGAGCCGATGACAGAGGGGAAGAGTAATCAGGGACAACCGGTGATGAGCCCTGCTCCGGGCGAACCGAGAAACGATGGTCAGGGCTTTTTCGAGAAACTCGAAGCAATCCTCGAAGACTACTTGGTCAAGCGGGCACCGTTTCAAATCCCCATGGGTGGGAAAGAGTTTATCGTCAAAGTGACGCCGTACCTGATCATCCTCGGTATTCTCCTGGCTATTCCAGCGACGCTCATGGTCGTAGTTTTGTCTCCGTTGGTGGTCTTGGGTGGTGGCAGCATGGCTTTTGTGGCGCTCCTTTTTAGCGCGGCCTCATTGGTGCTAGAAGCCATCGCGTTACCGGGACTCTTCAAGCGCACGCGGGGATCGTGGCGGTTGCTTTTCTACGCAACGCTGGTCAGTGTGGCAGGGAGTTTGGTGGGCCTTCATCTCGTCAGCGCGGTCATCAGTGCTCTCATCTGTTGGTACATCCTCTTTCAGGTGAGGGAGCTGTACAAGAACTAACCTTCTGCGATTTCAGACGCACAAGAACGGGGCCAGGGGCCCTGTTTTTGTTTTTCTAGTACAATAAAATGCTTCATATAAGCTAATGATGTCAAGTACTCTCTTGACAGAAGTGTCTTTTGGGTGTATAATAAATCGTTAAAGAGTTGGATGGTCGTTCGATCAAAAAACCCTTTGGCAAGTTCCTCTCATACCCAACCGAGTGCCTCAGGCGCCCAAACAACCCAGGAGATTGTCATGATTTTCGCTCGCTCGCTCGCGCTCGTCGTTCTTGCCTTCATGCTCGCCGGTTGCGCCGTGACCTCGGTCACCAAAACGACCAAAGGCGATGACGGCACGGCGGTCACAACGACCACCAAGAGCATCGGCTTCGTGGTGATGCCGAATCTGTACCGTGGTACTTTCGAGGCAGCGCCCTATTATCCCAACGTCTACTACCTGCCCGGAGTAGCACCAATGTACTTGTATTTCGGTCTTCCGGTGTACATCCGCGATGGCTGCGGACACTGCTATTGGCACGGAAATCGCTGGAATTCAGTGCCACATGGCTGGTATCCTCCGTCACCGCCATCTCGTCACCACTAGACCTGCGGCACCTCCTGGAAACGGCCTACCTTGTATCAACTTGGTAGGCCGCTTCTCTTTTCTGGGGACCATCCTGAACAAATATTGTTTTTTCATATATACTGAAGAAGTGAACACGGGAGTCATCCTTCCTGCTTCATAACTCACGAGTCCTCATTCATCTCCAAAAAATATGAAACAGACCAAGATCGTCGCGACTATTGGGCCGGCCTCCGAATCCAAAGACATGCTGCGCCAGATGGTGGCGGCCGGGATGAATGTGGTGCGGCTCAACTTTTCCCACGGTGAGTATGCTTGGCACAGTGCCGTCATCAATCGGGTAAGGGAACTGTCACATGAACTCGGGCTGCCTATTGGTATTCTGGCTGATATGCAGGGGCCACGCATTCGGACGGAGGTGGCCGAGGAGATAACTGTGAAGAAGGGAATGCGTGTGCGGGTGAGTGACATTGCAGAGAAAGATCATCTCTCGGACAGTGAACAGCCGCTGGTACTCCTCGATATAGCGGGGGTCAGTGCCGCCCTCGAACGTGGCCACACGATTCTCATCGAGGATGGAACCATTGAACTCTATGTAGTAGAAAAGCAAGAACGCTCTGTCATCGCCGAAGCCAAGAACGGTGGCATCATCAAGAACCGCAAGGGCGTCATCCTACCAGACTCTCCACTGACCCTCCCGATTCTTTCCAAAAAAGATCTGAGCGACCTGCACTTTGTTCTGAAGGAGGGGGTGGATTTCGTCGGACTGTCGTTCGTCGGTTCTGCTCAGGATGTCGAAGATGTCCGTACAGAAATGCGCCGTGTCATGGGAGAAAAAGGACGCTTGCCCCAGCTTGTGTCCAAGATTGAGCGCAAGGAAGCAATCAAGAATCTGGTGGCTATCGTCAAAGCGAGTGACGCCGTTATGGTAGCGCGCGGCGATCTTGGCATCGAAATGCCGGAGAGCCAAGTAGTGCTCCTTCAGAAGCAAATCATCGCCGAGAGCCTGAAGGCCGCCAAACCGGTCATCGTGGCCACCCAAATGATGAAGTCGATGGTGGAGAATCCGCGCCCTACCCGAGCCGAGGTGAGTGATGTCTCGAACGCCGTGATCGACCACACCGATGCTGTCATGCTCTCGGAAGAATCGGCCATGGGCAAGTACCCGGTCGAGACCGTTGCCATGATGGCGGAGATCGTCGAGAAGACCGAAGAGTCATCCTTCGATGACCTCTTCCAGGCGCTGAGTCTCAATTTCAAAAGTGAACAGGCAGCGATGATCCGGAGCGTCTACCAATTGGCGCAAAGTTTCCGCACCGAAGCGATCGTGCTCTTCTCACGCAGTGGTCTGACGGCTCGCCTGCTCTCGCACTTTCGTCCGGAGAGGACGCTGTTGGTCGCGACCGATAGCAAGGAAACATGGCAGGAACTGTCACTGGTCTGGGGGATTCGCCCCTACCTCTTCGCAGGAGTGAGTGATCCAGAGAAGGCCATCGTCAAACTTTTGACGCAAGCCAAGAAAGAGGACGTGCTAGCTCCGGGCCATCAGGCGGTAGTCTTTCATGGGCGGACATCTGGCAAAGATGCTCTAAAGCTGGTCGGCATCCAGGTGATACGCTGAATCCCTATGCACCATCTCTTTCGTTTTCAGCGCAAGGGGCAGAAGAAAACACGGGGCAATGTCGCGCTCCGCATCCTCCTCATCACCGATGGACTGGTGGTGTTTTCCGGTGCGATGCTCGGGCCGATCTACGCGCTCTTTGTCCGTGACATCGGGGGCGATATCCTCGATACGGGGCTGGCAGCCAGTGTTTTTATGGCGACTGCTGGTATCGTCGTGTTTCTCTCTGGGCGCTACAGCGATCGGCTCAAGGAAACAGAAATGGTCGTCTCCTTCGGCTATGCCGTGATGGCCACCGGGTTTCTCGCGTACACACAGGTCCATACTGTCGTACAGCTCCTTCTGGTGCAGGTGGTCATCGGATTTGGCCAGGCCCTTTGTTCACCGGCCTTTGATGCGCTCTATTCCAAGCATGTCGAGCCCGGGAAGTCCGGTTCGCAGTGGGGAGCCTGGGAATCAGTGAACTATTTCGCACTGGCTTTCGGCGCGCTGGCCGGGAGCGCCGTGGCGAGCATTTTTGGCTTCCAAGCGCTCTTCATCGCCATGAGCTGCTTCGCTTATGTGAGCGCCCTCTATATCTATTTCCTGCCGCGCCGAGTACTGTAGGGCGATCCTTCAGACTTGTCGGAATCGAGGAAGTTCGCTAGACTGACGCGTGCTCTCTTGGGAAGGAATTCGGGAGAACATTTGGAGAGATGGCCGAGCGGCTGAAGGTACTTGCTTGGAAAGCAAGCGTAGAGGAAACTCTACCGAGGGTTCGAATCCCTCTCTCTCCGCCAAAATTGGGAATCTGCATTTGAGCCCGAAATGGGGTCGCGCCGAAGGCGCGACACTAATGCATTCCCCCCAAAAAATTCTGAATCTGAAAGGATTTTCCACGCTCCGCGTGGCTCAAAAAGTACGGTTCGATCTTTCATTTGAAAGTTCGAACCGACTTTTTTGAACAAATGAGTATTTTCCTCATTTGTTCGGTCGTTTGCCAATTCCATATTGTATTTCAAAAACTTTTCGGTAAGTTCGAACCGATTATAAGATTTTTTCTCAAAAGCCGATAATTTCTCTTTGAGAAGCTGATTTTGATTGACCAACTTGTTTTTAGCTTCACGATATTCTTCGAGCGACAACGCACTTTCAAGATATGCCGACATCAGCTTCTCTATTGGTCCGGACCAACCCTGACTCCGACTAATCGCACGCGCCACGCGCGTGGTGGCTTGAAACTAAATCGTACGCTCCACGAAAGCCCCGCCACCGCTTCTCTTCTCTCGGCAGCCCCAAAAAAGAAAAAATGTTCCTTGCTCTTCTGATTTTTCGCGGGGGTGGATTTTTTCTAAAATGGAAAGGACATTTTTCTTTTTGGGGTTCTGCCAAAGAAGTTTTTGGGCAGTGTGGCGGGACTTCAAATCGGACTCGGTTTTGCGAAAACTATTTTCTGGGGATATGGATTTTTGCAAAACCGAGACTCATTTGTTTTTGGATTTTGTCCGCGCGGAGGATTGGTCTGGGGAGGAATCCGCGCTGGCTTCTGGATTTTTTTGGCAGCTTCAAAAAAGAATTAAAATCTGCTAAAGTGAAAATACCTATGGAGCTTCTACGAGACTTCAAAAATATAAGCAAAAGTGATGTATCGCTTGCCGGAGGCAAGGGAGCTTCGCTTGGGGAAATGACAAAAGCGGGTATTCCAGTACCAAACGGTTTTGTCATTCTCTCAAATGCTTTTGAAAAATTTTTGAAAGAAACAGATTTGAATGTTGAGATTGAGTCAATCCTTGATTCAGTTAATCACAAAGAAATTCACACTATTGAGTACGCTTCGGAAAAAATTAAAGCTCTTATTCTACAAGCAGAAATTCCGCAAGATATTACGACAGAAATACAAAAGTTTTTCAAAAACCTTCATTCTAAATATGTTGCTGTTAGATCATCGGCTACCGCCGAAGATTCGGTAAGCGCGGCGTGGGCAGGACAACTTGAAAGTTATCTTAATACTAAGGAAGAAACTTTACTTGAAAATGTCAAAAAATGCTGGGCTTCACTATTCACACCGCGCGCTATTTTCTATCGCTTTGAAAAAGATTTACACAATCAGAAAATATCTGTTGCGATTGTCGTGCAAAAAATGGTCGAAAGCGAAAAGTCGGGTATTGCGTTTTCTGTCCACCCCGTAACACAAGACAGAAACCAACTCATTATTGAAGCCGGTTTTGGACTTGGTGAGGCAATCGTATCAGGACAAATTACACCAGATAGTTATGTTGTAGAAAAGCAACCGCGAAAAATTATTGACAAAAATATTCAGACGCAAACACGCGGACTTTATCGCGCGATAAATGGCGGCAATGAGTGGCAGGATATTCTAAAAGAAATAGGAGAAAAAGAGGTTTTATCAGACAGGGAGATTTCAGAACTTTCGGATATTATTCTCGGTATAGAAAACCACTACAACTTTCCTTGTGATATTGAATGGGCGGTGGAAAAAGGAAATATTTATATAGTGCAAAGTAGGCCGATAACAACATTACAGAATGAGCAGACAACGGTTTTCAATTCTACTGTCCTCTCAAAAGTATTTTCGAGAGAAAAAACTTTGTTCTATTTTTCCATGTGGAACGATAGTGATAGACGAGGTTGGAAAAATTTTCTTGGTCACGATGTTGAGCATAATATTTTTTTAATTCCACCGCCCGGAAGAAAAGGCTCAGTGTGGTATTCACAGAAAGAACTTGCCGCCATTGATATTTTACTAAAACAAAAAATCAAAGATGACCCAGAAATTATTTCTCGGTTAACTGGTGTTTTGGACAAAAACTGGAAGGTGCTTCTTCCATATCTATCTGACGAGAAAAAATTAAAATCAATCGAGGAATTCAAAAAATATTATGATCACCTCGTTGAATGGTGGTCTGCGATGAATACAGCTTTTAGTATTCCAGATATGGATGATATGGAAGAAAATATCAGGAAAATATTTCTTTCCTATCGTGTTGAGTCAGAAAAATACACAGAAAAAATGAATAAGGTTTTGGTAGCATTTTGGAAAGAGCACTTCCCAAAATTTGCAGAACTTACTTTTTGTATAGCTCCCAGTGAAGTAGAAAAATTTTCAGACAATGCAAAATTAATTTCAGATATTGATGAACGAAAAAATGGTTGTCTAATGTTAGACGGTAAAATTTTTCCACTTCAACATTTAAACGCTCTGCTCACAAAAAACAACTTGGCTCTCGAAGAAATTTCTACAGATGGTGTGGAAGAAATTAGAGGAACACCCACATATCGGGGAAGAGTGCAGGGACAAGTTAAAAAGATACTATCTTTTTCAGATATGGATAGTTTCAAATCTGGCGATGTGCTGGTTACTGAAATGACCAGTCCAGACTACTTACCAATTATGAAAATCGCTTCGGCAGTAGTAACCGACGAAGGCGGTGCAACTTGCCATGCTGCTATCGCTAGTCGCGAACTTAATATCCCTTGCGTTGTTGGGACAAAAATTGCAACTCATGTTTTACAAGACGGAGATATTGTTGATGTTGATGCTATTCAAGGGATTATTAAGAAATTAGAATAAGCCGCTTATTCATGATAATTTTTTTGATAAATTTCAAAAATTATTACCAAACGAAGCGAGTGAAGCGAAAACTTGTTTTCGTTTCCGAGCGAGTGCCGGTAAAATCAGGTGAATACCCCGTGGCTTGCCACGGAAAGAAACAAACATCAGTTTGTTTTTGAGTCCAGGGCTTGCCCTGGGGTGAATACCTGTTATTAAAATAATGACATGATAGACTATGCTAGCAATACAATAAAATATACTTAAACCAATAATTACTATTCTTGGCATCATCGGGGCAGTGGTGATCGTGCTTGGAATGGCCGGCACTTGGGTCCTTACCTATGGTCTTCCGTGGCATCGCTTCTCTTCCGAGTGGACATTGCAAGGGGGTGAGTCGGTAGAGGAAATCACGTATCAGATCAACGCTGGCTTTTCACGCCTAAGCGGATCATTGAGCGGTGAGGGTTCTGGGAATTTTGTGAAGCCATATGCTACTTCTTTTCCTATATATATGTTAGGGAATAAAGTTGATGACATTACCTTTGAACGGAAAGGCAACTTTGTTGAAGGAAAAATTCTTCTGGCAACAGTAAAAACGAGCGATGAAAATGCTACATATGTGTATGAGATAATGTTAAAAAAATTTTTAGCTACTGAATTATGAAACGGAAAGCTCTTTTGGTAAGTGTTTTTGTTCTGATGCTATTTTTTAGTGGCTTTTTCTATCTTCAAACGCATCTTGGTGGCGGTGGTGGAGTGAATCACGTTATACCGGATAGTATCATGGCTGGAGAGTCAGCTATTTTTTCCGTAGTACTTACTACATGGGGTGGTGGTGGCGCTATCGCGGGTCGTTATACTAATATTTCTTTGGGATATCGATTGGTAGGAGAGGATACATACACCATTCTCCAGCCGAAACATGCGATTCTGCCAAAAAATTATCAGGAAGCCGTGACGAGAGACAGGACGAATCAGTATGAGGCCTACGACTTCACTGTTCCTCCCTATCCTCTTGGGACTACTGGGGAGATCGAGTACTATCTTGATACGACTCTCGATGGACACCTCAATCATCAGGAAGGGATAAAGAAGGTCCGTGTTATCGCGAATGACCTCTCGTCTGCTGTAAAGTCGAATCCGCCACAAATGACTGTTGGTACGAGTATCCGACTGACGGGTACTGTGCTGGAAAATGTTATCAAAATTGATGCCCCATCATATCTGAATATGCTCGTCAGTCAGTACTCGGAAGACATGTTTGTCAGCGTTGTGTACAGCGGTGACCTTTGCACATATTCGCAGAAGAAGGGATTTGATATAAAAAAAGGGGATACAGTATCAGTCAGAGCAAAGGTAACCTCACAAAACGCACTGTCAGTTTGTGACTCAAATAATTACTCTCTCGAATTGGTTTCTCATGACGAGGGATCAGCGAACACGAGCCTGAAGTACGTAGGAGAAAGGGACAGTTTTTCCTTTCAATATCCAAGGAATTTTGTGGTGGGAAAGTATAAGGATCTGGCGTATCCAACGAGTCCTCCTATAGATGATATCGGGACAGCAGAGGATATTGAAGAGATGCAGTATCCTTTTAAAAAATCCGTTGTATTGATAGAAAAAGACTTAATAGGGTCTCTTTTGTCGAGCGAGATTCCTGTGGGGGATGTATCGACTATTGCCATTTCGCTGAAAACAGGTCAAAAGGCATCTTTTCTGAAGCGTAGCTACATTGATGGAAATTTTTTCTCAGGAGGGGGAGGGAAGTACCAAGTAAAACTTGGTACGACAATTGCTTACAGGCTCCCATTTTATCCAGGGCCCTATGGGGAGACCGGCTATTACTACCTGGTACCGTTATCTGATGGGCGAGTATTTGAAATTATGGGAAGTAAAGATCGATTTAACTACGTTGGTTTATCAGATAAAAATCTTACCAATCAGATACAGAGGCTCACTCACTATGATCAGGTTATTGAGGGCATCATTCCAACACTTACCCTAAATAAATAGAAAATGCTATGATCAATGAGCAGACTTATACCGCTCCATCGATTCACCCACAATATGGGATTATTATTGCGAGTGTATTTGTTTCATTTGTCATGATGGCACCATCCATAAGGAGTGTCGAGTTTGGCATATTTAGTGTCATCTATCATCTAATTATGTTTGTTTCGTTAATTACTCCGTTTTGGGTACTGTCTTCTCGTTCTCATAATACTCTCCCGATAGCTCTCTTTTTCTTAGGGCATATATATTTCATGTATAATGTATACACTCATACTGTTCAAGAATTCGGGTATGCTCATCTCATTTTTGTCTCTCTTATAGAAGCAGTGGTGATTCTGCCAACAGTCTATGTATGGAAAGTTTTTATAAGAAAAGACAACGGAACTTCTATATGAAAAAACGATATATCTTCTTGCTTATTAGTGTGGGAGTATTGGGCGCTGCTTGGTATGGCTATACGAAATATTTAACTTCGTATAGTACCAAACTTGGCGAAGTGTCTTTTTATAAGGACGCTAATATGGAGCTGAAAGTTATTCTCATTCACGAGTATCTCCCTCTGCATTATGTAGGTAATACCTATTCAGTTGCTTGTACATCGGCTAGCACACAATCGTCTCCGGAATCAAAGTGGTACAGAATAGAGGCGGGTTGGAAAAAAACTCCTGATGCATTCCTTGGGAATGGGATGGGTGATAATAAAGCGATTATTTTGGCAGGGTTGACAGAGAACGCAAAAAAAATGTACCAAGTGAAAGATACGAAAACATTGGTCATCATAAGGAACCCATCCCTGTCTGTTTCGTTTGATGGCTGTCGGAGTTTTGTTGATTTTTCTCTAGCGAGCCAGATTCCAGCGGAGATAACAAAAGAATCAACTCCTGATTTTGAAGCATGCCTTCTTCAGCATAAGAATAATACAGCGATGAACCTCCCGAATACTGGGGATTGTAGTGAAACAAAATTCTCGGGAGAGAACGCCCTCACTTTTCGAAATATTATCGCTAGTAATGCTGGGAAGGTGTCTTTTGAAGTCATGTCACTGGTTTTTAAAGGAAACCAGGTGGTGCGATTTGAGACGAATGATTCGGGAAAGACATGGCAGAGGAGTATTTTAGTGAAGGATTGATATTCTATCATCAATACTCGAGTCTTCTTTAGAGGATGGTTTCAAGAATTTGATTGCTACGGTCATATTTTCTTTTATTGTATGTAAAATCTGTTAGTTTGTTGTATAAATAGGTTTAATGAATCTTTTGTAAGGCTGGATTTCACTTTTTCTTCCCATTTAGTATCTCAGAAACTACTCTGTTTCTCCGCTCCTCCGAGAGTCCACTATGGACTCGGAGGAGCTTTTTCATTTGAGTGAAAAAGCCATCAAGAGAATTGGTAGTATTGGGTATTTGGAGGTGAGGATATTTTTCAAAAGTAAACAGGTACGGGAGGTTGGTCATGAGACT
>JAYVWV010000036.1:0-4083 GCA_043785755.1 Candidatus Moraniibacteriota bacterium | reverse complement strand
GGCTTCTCGAGATACTCGATATTCTTCCAAGTATATGTTGCTCTATTCATACCATCACTGCACCGATTTCAAATAATACGCCAGACGAGTAAACGCCGCGGAATAATGGCCAATGAGACGAAAAAAGCCAGCCACAAAAATCACCCGCGTCAATTTGAACTTCCAGTAGCCAATCAGAATATTCGTCACCACTCCTTGTAGTATATCACGAAGCGGATGAGTATAGCATCTGGCCAAAACGGGGTGAGCGTGAGCAATCGCGTAATGTGCCGCACCGATTCGAACACTTCTCTGCCTGAATTTTCTCGCATCCATCTTCTCCAAGTCAAAAACGTACCGGGGCTGAAACATGATATCCCCCATCTTGCAAGCCTCGAAGCGGATGGCTGATTCGAGCATTTCCATACTATCAATACCCTCCCAGTGCAACACACACCCTTCGAATACACGTCTCCGATAAGAGACGTTCTTCAGAATCCCAGCGGGATTCTGATAGAAAAGTGAATTCTTCATTTCATAGTAATCCTTCGGATACTCGGCGTGTTCTAGCGACACCCCGAGCGCGATTCCGGTTGAAAAATATTCATATTCATCAAAAATTGTGCATTCCTGTTGCTTGCCTACAAACCCTCCTGAACCAAGGATCTCGGGATCCTTCCCATATACTTCATAAAAATTGGCGAGCCAATCCTCCGGAACAACGCACGCTGTTGTCGTAAAACAAAGATACCCTCCACTCGTGAGCGCTATTACCCTTCTGTATGCGGCTCCCAATGATTCTTCGCTTTTCTTCTTGACCACGCGATAATACACCTCCGGCATAGCCTCGGCTGCCACCCGCACATATTCCCGCGCCTGATCATCATTGTCTGTAAGAATAAAGAGTTCTGCCCTCTTGGCCGATGCCGTGATACTGGAAAATACGGAGTCTACGGCAAAAGCTTTATCGGCAACCGACACAGCGTTGTCATCGATGATAATGATACTCGCCACAATTCCTGCCGGAGAAAAAGGGGGAACGCCTTCTGTACCGACATCATTTGCTAAACCCATTTCCAACTCCCCGAGCGTCCACGTGCGTTTCACTTTCGTCATATGATTCTCGCCAGCATAGTAATAAAAAAGCTTTTCCTTAACATCTGAGGTAAAACGACAATGTACGAAAATATCAATGAAACAATAGGCGTTCACCCCAGGACAAGCTCTGGACTCAAAACAAACTGATGTTCGTTTCTTTCCGTGGTCAGCCGCACGCTCAGTCTCGGCCGGCAAGCCATGGGGTATGTACGTGATTTTACCGGCACTCTCTCCGAAGGCAGGCAGAGGCTCGGAAATGAAAGTGCCCTTTCGTTTCGCTCTCCAACAGCTGACGGATCGTTTGGTAATGAAACAGGATGAGTTTTCCGTCGACGCACATAAATCTCTAATTCATTTCTCAAAAACACCCTTCCGCCACGCTAGTAATTGTTCATCCAATCACGGCCATATTATTCATAAAAAACACCATCAGTCCTCCTCTTGCTTAGTAGTGGGCGATGCCTAGTATAAATTTCTTGCCTGTTATTGTACCATTGTAGTATCCAATAGTATAGCAGTTCAGTATCAAATCAACACTCTCTGATTAGACCATTCGTTCCGTCAAATCCCTCCATCTCGGCCATCGGCGTTTTTTCAGCAGTTGCAATAATAAAGAAACAAAGTCGACTCCCCAGTATTCGATGCTAAATAACAGGTATTCACACCAGAGCAAGCTCTGGACTCAAAACAAACTGATGTTCGTTTCTTTCCGTGGTCAGCCTCACCGAGCCTCGGCGGGCGAGCCGCGGGGTATTCGCCTGATTTAACCAGCACTCGCTCGGAAACAAAAGTAAACTTTCGTTTCACTCACTTCGTTTGGTAATGAATAGACCGAAGACTCTTTACGAGAACGACATCAAAAAATCGACAGTTTGTGATTGAAGTAATCAATAGTTATTTGCAGTCCCTCCTCGAGATTTATTTTCGGTTCCCAACCACCCAGTTTTTCCCTGGCAAAGACGCTGTCCGGCTGTCGCTGTAGCGGATCATCTGCCGGAAGCGGCTTATAGACGATCCGGCTCGTACTCTCAGAGATAAATCTGAGTACCATATCTGCCAATTGTTCGATCATAAACCCAATAGAATTACCGATTAAAATGAATGCCAAAAAAATGCACAAAAAAAGCCCTGTCCCGGAGGGGGCAGGGTTTCGAGCGGGGCGGTTGCCCCTTGGCTCACGGGCTCACGGCAGGTTGATGGCGAAGGTACTGCCCTGGGCCGCCTGCGGGTTGTAGCACTCGGTCACCAACAGGCCTTTGATGTCGGCGCCGCAGCCGAGGCGGAGCATCCGGCCGTCGGTCAGGATGAGCGAGAAGGTCACCCCGTTCCGGGCGGGGTTGTCGAGCACCGCTTCGCGGCGGGTGGTCGGCACGATAGCCACCTCCTCCCCGTTCAGGTAGTAGTGTTTGACCCAGGCCACCGGCAGCGTGTCGACCCAGGTCACGGTGACCTGGTTGATCTTGGTCACGGTGGCCGCGACATCACCAGCTTGAGCTGCGCCGGCGGTCAGAACGCTCATGACCAACAAAAAAACTGAAGGAACCTTCATGATGTGCCTCCTGGTGAAACCAACCCCTCATGAAAGAAGGCTGGCGGGTTACGAATGTCTCATCAACGATGGACTCACAATCATACGCTCAAACATAAACTTTGTCAATACCACATCCTTATTCCTTAGAATCTAACGCAACACATTAATTAAAAGCTTCTTGAGGCGTTGCGAATAGTAATGCTTTTCTCGGTCGTCCATTTAGCGTTCGTTTACCGTATGGAAACGACTCTTGGATACTGTCCCATCCTCCCGAAATATGCGTGCCTATAGTAATATTTCATAATAGAGGAACTTCCAAGAAAATGCCAGAGGTAAGCCAAGAAGAAGAGGCTCAACTTCCTTTTTCTAATAAAAGGGACGGTCACGGATAACCGTCTGATCAAGTCGTATTTCAGAATGACTCCATCAGACCTTCGAGGATCAACAACTCCATACTTCCAGTAATAGATAAAATGACCCATTCCCCTGCTCCTGGCGAGCCGGATAAACCCTCTCAGGGTCAATTTTTTACGATGAAAGACAAAAAGTGGGGAATAATACAAAATATACCCGGCTCTTCGAAGGCTTTCAGAAAAAAACACGTCCTCAAGACAGGGGGCCATGAAATCTTCATCGAAGAGCACCTGGTTGAACACATAGCGTCGAACAGAAAGATTCGCTGTATTTACTGCAGGAAGCATTGATTCTATGGGAGAACGGGAGGCTGATGGACGGAAGAGGAATTTACCGTAATAATTCCCATAGTGAATCACTCCCATATACGTCTGGATGAGACTCTTCAGAATATCCTTCTCATACGGCCTGTACCACCCACCGACACCACTGACGAAGGGATGGGTTCCATAAACCTTGAGATGCTCCTCGATACAGTTCGATGGCAATTCGCAATCATCATCAGTAAAAAAAATGACATCTCCCGTCGCCATTTTCACTCCCGTATTGCGTGCCGCGGCCGGACCGGCGTTTCTCTCGTGGTACAGAACAACAATATTCAGACGAGAAAATCGCTTCTTCATCGATTCGTAGAGCGTCGTTTTCCGAGGATTTCTCGACGCATCGTCAACAATGATCACTTCCGCGATATCCGAAAGATACGACTGCCTTTCGAGACTAAACAAAACACTGTCTGATTGTAGAAGACCGTTCAGCGTAGGGATGACGACAGAAACCGACAGGCCTTCCGGCATAAGCTAATAGAATAATTCTATGATTTTCTTCACTTTTTTCGTCCCCGACAGTCCCCGTATATTCGATATCATTGGTTCATCCAGTTCATCATTCTTCATATTTTCGAACATGTTCCGCATACCCTCTTGCGCTCTCTCCTCACAGTAATCTACGTACTGCTCAAGCTCGCTTCTGATATTTTCCGAATAGTGGTCAATCATATTGTGAATCTCATACGCGACTCGTTCCCCGGCCTTTCCATCGATTGCGCCGGAAAAATCTTGCAG